>BAXO01000051.1 GCA_001310555.1 Bacillus sp. JCM 19058 | reverse complement strand
TTTTTTCCGGCAAGGCTTCAGAATCGAGGATTGAATGAATCTTTTTAAAAGGCAAGCTTATATGCCCGATAAGAGTGAGGATAGGCTATCACAATGATAGATTACCTTTAAATTACCTTTATTAGGCAAAGGCAGTTATTCGAAACATTGAGCATCGAAACGAGTCTTAATAAAATACGCTACTTGTTGCCTGTCAAGAAATTCGTTAAAATAGAAGAATGGATGTGATCAAATGCACAGCATGACAGGGTATGGGACAGCGACTACGATTCATAACGAATTGAAAATAATAGCTGAAGCCAAATCAGTCAATCATCGCTTTTTTTGAATGCTCCATTCGGGGCCCAAAGGCTTTTCACATGCTGGAAGATGAAATTCGTAAAATGTGTAAAGGTCTAATTCAACGCGGAAAAGTCGATTTGTATGTAACTGTAGAAGGAGATGAATGGCTAACTCGAAAGCTAGCTGTTGACAAGCAGCTACTGCAGCAATACATTGAGGCAGCTGAACAAATAGCGACCGCATTGAACGTGTCACCGGCGGTTGACTTAAACGCTCTCTTACAAAATGAACATATCGTTTCGATGAGTGAGCAGGAAGCTGAGCACGTTTCTGCAAGCGAGAGCGTAATTCTCGAAACGATTCAAGCAAGCTTGCACGATTTAATTAGGATGAGAGAAGAAGAAGGACAGGCCATACAAGCCGAATTCGAGCAAATACTAGTTGAGCTCAAAGAGCGTATCGAGCAAATTGAGAGGCAAGCCCCTTCGGTCATCGACCAATATCAAAAACGGCTCAAGCAGCGAATTCGGGCAATTATGAGTGAAGAAATGGACATTGATGAACAGCGCTTGCTAACAGAAGTTGCTCTGTTCGCCGATAAAATAGATATTTCGGAAGAATTGAATCGGTTGCAATCGCATATTGAACAATTTGAAACGATTTGTGCAGGTGGAGGAGCGATTGGGCGAAAGCTCGACTTTCTTGTTCAGGAAATGAACCGCGAGGCGAACACGATTGGCGCTAAAGGGAGTCAGGCGAGTATACGGCATCAGGTCGTTGAAATGAAGAGTCTCATTGAAAAAGTGAAGGAGCAAGTGCAAAATATTGAGTAAAGCTAGAATTAGAACGGATTTTCGTATATAGTTAAGTTAGTTTGGTTAAAAATGATGAGAGTATGATGTGTGTATGTTCAAAAAAAGGAGAATCGAACACGAGTGAGCGCTATGGGCTTATTGGCTATAGTCACCTACTACTTTTAGAACAACCGTTAACAGGCTCTTTTTTACGAGGAGGAAAGTCGAATAATGAATATTAAGCTGATTAATATCGGTTTTGGGAATATCGTTTCTGCCAATCGAATTATTTCGATCGTCAGCCCGGAATCAGCACCGATCAAGAGAATTATACAAGATGCAAGAGATCGTAATATGCTCATTGATGCTACATATGGACGCCGTACTCGTGCTGTGATTATCGCTGATAGCGACCATGTGATCTTAAGTGCTGTTCAACCGGAAACGGTCGCACAACGACTAACAACAAAAGAAGATGGCTCTGAGGAAGCGTAATTGTATACATAATGATTTCGACAATACTCCGCTGACAGTCGCGGACATACTTGAGCCAATCATTTTGTTTAACTGATTCGTTGGGGCTTATATAGCGGATCCTTAACTTCCGCTGCTTGAAGGTTTCCTTTTTGTCCTGATTCGGACAATGTCCGGAGCTAATTCAATTTTTGTAGGGGTGGCGATCGTAGAGATGCTTAGGAGGTTTGCATGAAGAAGGAGAAAGGCTTATTAATCGTATTGTCTGGTCCCGCAGGTGTCGGGAAAGGGACTGTTTGCGGGGCACTGCGGAAAGAAGGAACGGCGATTCAATATTCCGTTTCGGCGACGACTCGTTCTCCGCGCGTCGGAGAAACGGATGGCATTAATTATTTTTTTTAAAACGAGAGAAGAATTTGAAAGGATGATCTCGAACAATCAGCTGCTCGAATGGCTGAATACGTCGGCAATTATTACGGTACACCGATTGAATACGTCAGAGAAACGATCAGTAAAGGTCAGGATATCATTCTTGAAATTGAGGTTCAGGGCGCATTAAAGGTAAGAGAGCGGTTCCCGGAAGGTATTTTCATTTTTCTTATGCCGCCAAGTTTGGCGGAGCTTCGGAAGCGTATAACGGGCCGGGGCACAGAAACCGAAGAAATTATCGATGAGCGCATGACGGTTGCCAAGGAAGAAATTGAAATGATGGAGAAATATGATTACGTCGTCGAAAACGATCAAGTAAATCTTGCTGTTGAGCGAATTAAAGCGATCGTTACCGCCGAGCATTGCAAGCGGGAGCGCTTAATCGAAAAATATAAAGAACTGGTGGAGGTTGAATAATGTTATACCCGTCAATTGATTCGTTGTTAAACAAGCTGGATTCTAAGTACACACTAGTCACTGTATCTGCCAAACGAGCACGTGAGATGAAAGAAAACGAAACGAAAGGGCCTCTCGTTTCTACCCCCCATTCGTTTAAACCAGTCGGCATCGCTTTAGAGGAAATCATCGAGGAACAATTGCATTTTGAACGAACGACGGAAGAAAGATAGCTATAGTAATTATGAAAACAACCTATTTTGCGTAAAATAGGTTGTTTTCATGTCAAATGAGGCCGTTTTTTTGCTAGATTAAAACTAGGAATCGTAGGATGTATTTTTATGACGGTTCGAAGGAAGGGGAGCTGAAAAAAAATGATAAAGCAAAAGCGTATTCTACTTGGTGTCAGTGGCGGGATTGCTGCATTTAAAGCGGCTGCCTTAACGAGCAAGCTCGTTCAAGCTGGGGCAGAGGTGAGGGTGATTATGACGGAGTCGGCAAAGCAATTTGTAACGCCGCTAACCTTTCAAGCCCTCTCGAGGCAACCGGTTTACGATCATACATTTACCGAGCCTAATCCGGAGAAAATTGCTCACATTGAGCTTGCGGATTGGGCCGATCTAGTTCTTATTGCTCCGGCGACGGCTAACGTTATCGGAAAACTAGCGAACGGCATTGCCGATGATATGCTAACGACAACACTTTTGGCTACATTAGCCCCGATCTATGTCGCCCCTGCAATGAATGTCAATATGTATCATCATCCGGCGGTTAAACGGAATATCGATACATTGAAGCAATCTGGCTATCGTTTCCTCGATTCGGGCGAAGGCTATCTCGCCTGCGGCTGGACAGGAAAAGGCCGGATGGCTGAACCGGACGATTTGCTCGCTAGCTTGAATCAGCATTTTATTGTGTCAGCAAGCTCCTCATTAACAGACCGGCGTGTCTTAATTACCGCCGGACCTACGCGGGAGCAAATTGATCCGGTTCGTTACTATAGCAACTATTCATCCGGGAAGATGGGCTACGCCTTAGCAGCGGAAGCTAAAGAACGGGGGGCCGATGTTGTGCTTGTCACCGGTCCGACCGATCTTACGCCGCCGGCGGGTGTTAGCGTTATACGAGTAATTTCCGCAGAAGAGATGTATGAGGCCGTGATCAAGGAATATGACAAGGCTGACCTCGTTGTGAAAGCAGCGGCTGTGGCTGATTATCGCCCTAAAAAGCACTTTCAAGAGAAAATGAAAAAGCAATCGGGTGAATGGCAAATCGAGATGGTGCGAACGAAAGATATTTTGAAAGAGCTGGGCGAAAGAAAGCAGCGTCAAATTCTCGTTGCTTTGCTGCCGAGACGAATCGAGTGGAGCAATACGCCCGTGAAAAGCTGGAAAAGAAGCAGCTCGATTTAATCGTCGCAAACAATATTTCCAAGCAGGGAGCAGGCTTTCAAGGGGATACGAATATTGTAACGATCTACTCAAATGACGGTAGGGAGCAGGAGTATCCATTAATGAAGAAAAAGGATGTTGCTGCGAAAATATTTGATGAGGTTGAACAATATGCGGAAAGGAACCAGTTATTTTGATTGCGAAAGTAATTGTTGATGTACCTGCTGCCCAAACGGATCGAGTATTTGATTATCTTGTACCGGATAAGTGGGAGGACGTCGTGCAACCGGGAATCCGAGTCATCGTTCCCTTCGGTCCGCGGCATGTGCAAGGGTTTGTACGGGAGATAGCGGCAGAAAGCGAGATAAACAAGCTGAAAGCGATCCATGCTTTGCAGGATGTGACTCCGGTATTAACGAAGGAGCTACTATCGCTCGGTCAATGGCTGTCCGAGCAGACGCTCTGCTTTCAAATTTCTGCATTCCAAGCGATGCTGCCGGCAGCTCTCCATGCAAAAGTAAAGAAGGAAATTGCTTGCCTTGCCGAGCCCGAGACGTTTGCTCCGTTCCTCAGCCTCTATTAAAAAGTGGGCTGTCTATTCCCTGGAAAACTCTTGTTCAGGCATTTCCAGATCGGCTGGCTGATATTAAGCAACACGTTTTGGATGGTAAGCTTGAGGAACGCTATTTAGTACAGGAAAAAGTCAAGAAAAAAAACGGAAAAGTATTTGAAGCTTGCTACTCAAACGGAATCGCTTGAAGCGCTAGTGGCACAAATCGATCGACGTGCAAGAAGCAGCAGGAAATTCTCGCTCGGTTAAAGGCTGATGAGGCGCCAGTAAAAACAAATGAGCTATTGTCAGCGCTGCAAACAACACGAAGTACCTTGAAGCCATTGCTGAATAAAAGGTTGGTTGTTGAGTTTGAGCAAGAGGTGTATCGCGATCCGCTGTCTGGCCTTTCCCTGAAGAAAACGACTCCTCTTACGTTAACCGAAAAGCAGGAGGAAGTGCTCACCCCCATTTTGACTGCACTAACGCAGCGCCGTCATGAAACGTTTTTGCTGCATGGGGTCACGGGAAGCGGTAAGACGGAAATCTACTTGCAAGCGATCGAACGTGTCCTACGGTCAGGACGTGAGGCGATCGTACTTGTCCCGGAAATTTCTCTAACTCCGCAAATGGTTCAGCGTTTTAAAGGGCGATTCGGCGCGCTGGTAGCCGTTTTACATTCGGGCTTGTCAGTAGGCGAAAAATACGATGAATGGCGGAAAATCGCTCGGGGTGAGGTCAAGGTTGTTGTCGGAGCACGGTCTGCGGTCTTTGCACCGTTTACAAAGCTCGGCCTGCTCATTATTGACGAGGAGCACGAAACAAGCTACAAGCAGGAAGAGAATCCGCGCTATCACGCGAGAGACGTCGCTATTTTTCGCGGCGACTATCATCAATGCCCTGTGATCTTAGGAAGCGCAACGCCCTCACTCGAATCCTATGCTCGGACAAAGAAAGACGTTTATACTCTCTTACCGTTGCTCGAGCGCGTAAACGAGCGTCCATTGCCGGCGGTCGACGTCGTCGATATGAGAGAGGAGCTCAGGCTAGGAAACCGCTCCATGTTTTCTATGCCATTATTGGAACGGTTAAAAGAGAGAATCGCCAAAAAGGAGCAAAGCGTCCTGTTTTTAAATCGGCGCGGCTACTCGACCTTTGTCATGTGCCGGGACTGCGGATATGTCGCGACCTGCGAGCATTGTGACATCTCGTTTACTTATCATCGTAGCAACCATTCATTAAAATGCCACTATTGCGGCCATGAGGAGGCGATGCCGACATCATGTCAATCGTGTGGTAGTGAGCATATCCGTTTCTTCGGTTCAGGTACCCAAAAGGTCGAGGAAGAGCTAACTCGTATCCTGCCCGAGGCTAGAGTGATCCGCATGGACAATGATACGACGAGAAGAAAAGGAGCTCACCAGCAATTGCTTGACTCCTTCGGTAAAGGTGATGCGGATATTCTTCTAGGTACGCAAATGATTGCCAAAGGCTTGGATTTCCCAAGGATTACGCTCGTCGGAGTGTTAGCAGCCGATTCTATGCTTCACATTCCCGATTTTCGCGCGGCAGAACGAACGTTTCAATTAATGGAACAAGTAAGCGGCCGCGCCGGGCGGGCTCAGCTGCCCGGTGAAGTCATTATACAGACTTATACACCGGAGCATTACAGTATCGAATTGGTGAAGTCGCACGACTACGAGCGCTATTTCCTGACAGAAATGCATCAGCGCCGCCAAGGGGGATACCCGCCATACTTCTTTCTAGTCCTTGTTACCGTTTCTCATCATGAATTGACGAAGGTCATCGCTGTTACTGAAAAAAAATAGCAGCTTTTCTGAAAAGGGAACTCGCCGACAATAGTGAGGTGCTCGGCCCTGTCGTTTCACCGATTGCTCGGATAAAGGATAGATATCGTTATCAATGCATGATAAAATACAAAAATGAACCGAAACTGAAAAAGACGTTAAAGGAAGTGCAGCAGCACTACCTCCGTGATATCTATCAGGGAGATTTGCAAATTCAGATCGATTTAAATCCTTATTTGTTTATGTAAAATGCTAAATAAAGCATTTTCGTTAGAAAGGCAGGAAAAACGATGAAAATTGTCTTCATGGGAACACCAGCTTTTGCGGTGCCTGTTCTGCAAAGGCTGATAAAATCCTATCAGGTTGTCGCTGTAGTCACTCAGCCTGATCGGCCAGTAGGAAGGAAGCGTGTGTTAACCGCTCCTCCTGTAAAAGTCGAAGCGAAAAAGCACGGGCTTCCTGTCATTCAGCCTGAACGGGTCCGAGAGCCGGCTGAGCTGGAAAAGGTGCTTGCCTATGAACCAGATGTAATCGTAACGGCGGCGTTCGGACAGATTTTGCCAACCGCTTTGCTGGAAGCTCCAAAGTATGGCTGTATTAATGTCCATGCTTCTCTTCTGCCAAAGTACCGTGGCGGGGCTCCGATCCATCAGGCAATTATTGACGGTGAAGCGAAAACCGGAGTGACGATTATGTACATGGTGGAAAAGCTCGATGCTGGAAATATACTTAGCCAGGTCGAAGTGGCGATTGAGGAATGCGATCATGTCGGAACGCTTCACGATAAGCTTAGTCAGGCCGGTGCGGACTTGCTCATGGAAACATTGCCTAACATTGAGGCTGGTACAATCCAGCAGCAAAGGCAGGATGAGACAAAGGTCACTTTTGCCAAAAACATAACGAGAGAAATGGAGCGTATCGATTGGAGTAGAGACGGTGAGCAGCTTTACAACCAAGTAAGGGGGCTCCATCCTTGGCCAGTTGCTTATACGGAGCTAGAAGGTCAGACGACGAAAATCTGGTGGGCAGAAAAACGGAAAGCGAGCGAGTCGGCAGCACCAGGAACCGTTATTGCACTTGAAACGGATGGATTTGTCGTTGCAACTGGAAATGAGACTGCTTTAAAAATAGTCGAACTCCAGCCGGCTGGTAAGAAACGAATGTCTGCTGAACAGTTTCTGCGAGGCGCAGGCTCCTTTGTGCAAAAAGGAATGAGGCTGGGAGGAGCAAATGAGTAAGTTAGTAAGAGAAGTAGCTCTCGATATTTTACTGCAAATTGAAAAAAAATCAGGCGTACAGCAATTTGTTGCTGAATCAAACGATTCGACGCGAACAGCTTGAGCGCGAGACGTCGGGCTTTTGACGGAAATCGTTTATGGCACGGTTCAGCGACGCAATACGCTGGACTATTATCTCGCCCCATTTGTCAGGAAGGGCATGCACCGCCTGGAGCTCTGGGTCAAAGTTCTATTGCGTTTATCTGCTTACCAAATGGTTTACCTTGAACGCGTACCCGCTCACGCAGTCATTCATGAAGCGGTAACGATTGCGAAAAAAAAGAGGGCACAAAGGAATTGGCGGGATGGTCAATGGAGTCCTGCGCTCGCTTCAACGTGAGGGAGTCAGCGATTTGAGCGAAATAACGAACAAGCTGGAAAAAGTAGCGCTAGTCACGAGTTTCCCCCTTTGGCTCGTTCAGCGCTGGTCACAGCAATACGGCTATGAGACGACGAAGCGGATGTGCGAAGAAAGCTTGAAGCCGCCTTCAGTCACGATGAGAGTAAATCGACTCAAGGCAACGGTCGAGGAAGCGATCGAGCTTCTGTCGGCGGAAGGAATAAAGGCAGAAGCTGGAAGCCTTGCGGAGGATGCATTGACGATTGACAGCGGTCAAGTGTTTGAATCACAAGCGTATAAAAGCGGCTTGGTAACAGCGCAGGACCAAAGCTCAATGCTCGTTGCCCGAGCTTTAGGACCAGCCCCTGAGCAGCAAGTGCTCGATGCGTGTGCGGCCCCCGGCGGAAAGTCAACTCACCTGGCTGAGCTGATGGAAAATCGGGGCGCCTTGCTATCCTCGATTTGCATGCCCATAAAGTAAAGCTAGTGAAGGAGCAGGCGAATCGTCTCGGGCTTTCCATTATCGAAGCGCTAGTTGGTGATGCCCGCAACCTGTCTTCGATTGCAAACGGGAGGCAATTCGATCGAATCTTGATCGATGCGCCGTGCAGTGGACTTGGAGTCATCCGACGCAAGCCCGATATTAAATGGACGAAAACGGAAGACAGTGTGGCGCAAATAGCCGAGGTGCAACAGGAAATCTTGACAGCGGTCGCCCCGCGATTGCGAAAAGGCGGTTTGCTCGTATATAGTACGTGTACAGTGGACAAAGCTGAAAATGAGGAGATCATCAATGCTTTTCTCGAAAAGAACGAGCAATTTGTACTCGATCGAAAAATGGGTGAGCGGTTGCCTTCCGAGTTGGCAGAGAAGGGCAAGGCGGGGATGGTGACGATTTTCCCCCACGATTACCAAACGGACGGGTTTTTTATCGCTTGTTTAAAAAGGAAAGACGATTAGGACGGAAGGTGTGTCAGAATGCATGAGTTAGCAAAAAAAAGTCAAGCGAGTAAAGACGGAAGAATTACCCTCCGTGTATTCTTTATCGTTTGATGAGCTACAGCAATGGTTAATAGAGCAAGGAGAAGCGAAGTTTCGCGCAACGCAGATTTTTGAATGGCTTTATCAAAAAAGGGTAACTAACTTTGAACAGATGACGAATTTGTCAAAGGATTTACGGGCAAAAATGTCGAAAGCCTTTATGATTACGACCTTAAAAAAAAGTTGTGCAGCAAACCTCGAACGACGGGACCGTCAAGTTTTTGTTTGAGCTGCACGATGGCTATTCGATTGAAACGGTCGTCATGCGCCATGATTACGGAAGCAGCGTTTGTGTCACAACTCAAGTCGGCTGCCGGCTCGGCTGTACCTTTTGCGCTTCAACGCTCGGTGGATTAAAACGAAATCTTGCAGCCGGCGAAATTGTCGCTCAAGTCGTTGAATCGCAGCGAGCAATGGACGAAAGCGGCGAGCGCGTTCGCTCTGTTGTCGTCATGGGGATCGGTGAGCCTTTTGACAATTACGATCAGCTACTGCCGTTTTTAAAAACGATCAATCATGATCAAGGGTTAAATATCGGGGCAAGGCATATTACTGTCTCAACAAGCGGAGTCATACCTAAAATTTACAAATTTGCCGACGAAAAGCTGCAAATTAATTTTGCGCTTTCCCTGCACGCCCCTAACAATGAGATTCGCAGCAGATTAATGCCGGTCAATCGGCTTGGCCCTTACCAAAGCTGATGGAGGCGATTCAATACTACATCGAGCAAACCGGACGACGCGTCTCATTTGAATATGGTTTATTCGGCGGCGTCAATGATCAAAAAGAGCACGCTGAAGAGCTAGCAGAGCTTATTAAAGGAATGAAGTGCCATGTTAATTTAATTCCTGTCAACTACGTGTTGGAACGGGACTATGCTCGAACGCCGCGAGAGCAAATTTTTGCCTTTGAGAAAGTGTTAAAAAGCAAAGGGATTAATGTGACCATTCGACGTGAGCAAGGACATGACATTGATGCGGCTTGCGGTCAACTGCGTGCGAAGGAGAGAAAAGAGGAGACGAGGTGAACAGTATGAGGATGGAGTATGCATTTCGTACGGATGTAGGGAAAGTACGCACCCATAACGAGGATGACGGTGGGGTTTTTGTCAAAGATGAAGGGTTGCTGGCTGTCGTCGCAGATGGAATGGGCGGACATCTCGCTGGCGATGTCGCAAGTTCTATGACGACATCCTTTTTGAAGGAAGCGTGGGAAAAAAAACGACGTCCCGGCATCCGCATCTGCTGCAGAAACGTGGCTGGAGCAGCAATTTAAAGACATCAATCAAGCGTTGTTTCAGCATGCGAACGAAAATGAGGAATGTCAAGGAATGGGGACCACGCTCATTGCAGCTGTTTGCACGGACGAATTCGTTTCGATTGGACATATCGGCGACAGTCGGGCTTACCTCGGCAATGAGCACGGGTTTACAGCAAAAACCGAAGATCATTCACTCGTACAGGAGCTCGTGCGAAGCGGGCAAATATCAGAAAAGGAAGCCGAGCATCATCCGCGCAAAAACGTGGTTCTTCGTGTACTCGGTACGGAGCCAGAAATTAAAATGGATCTGCATACGCTTCAAATAGAAGAAGGGCAGAGTGTCCTTCTCTGTTCGGACGGATTGTCTAATAAGGTTTCTGCTGATGAAATGAATCAGCTTCTCCAGGAGGACGGGACAGTGGAGACGAAGGCTGACGCTTTTGTTCAGCTGGCAAATGAGCGCGGCGGGGAAGATAATATATCAATAGCTCTTATTCATTTTCCGAATGAGATGATGAGTGATGGGTGAAGAAGATGATTGGACAACGTATCAATGGCCGTTATGAGATTCTTGAATTAATCGGCGGAGGCGGAATGGCGAATGTTTATCGTGCGCTCGATATTATTTTGGATCGCCAAGTAGCAGTAAAGGTACTCCAGCCGCAATTTTCTGATGACGAACAATTCATTAAACGATTTCGCCGTGAAGCACAAGCAGCGACAAGTCTTGCCCACGAGAATATCGTCAATATTTATGATGTTGGAGAAGAAGGCAATACGTATTACATAGTAATGGAATGCGTCAATGGCCAAACATTGAAGGAGCTCATTCAGGAAAAGGGACCTTTGCCTGTAGAGCAAGCTCTTGGAATTATGGAGCAAATGCTGGCGGCGATTGCTCACGCCCATGCTCATCATATCGTTCATCGCGATTTGAAGCCTCACAATATTTTAATCCGCGAGGACGGTGTCGCCAAGGTCGTGGACTTTGGCATTGCTAGAGCGATGTCGTCAGCGACAATTACTCATACGAATACAGTCATGGGCTCGGTGCACTATTTGTCGCCTGAGCAGGCGCGGGGAGGGCATGTCACCCATAAATCGGATATTTATTCGCTAGGAATTGTTTTATTTGAGATGGTGACAGGGACGTTACCGTTTTCGGGAGACACGGCCGTTTCCATTGCGATTAAGCATTTGCAAAACGAAGTTCCGTCAGCACGGGCGCTCGTTCCTTCCTTACCACAAAGCGTAGAAAATATCATTCGCCGTGCGACCGTCAAAGATCCGCTCCGGCGCTATGAATCGATTCAGGCAATGGAAGAGGATGTCGAGACGGCATTGCAGCCGGAGCGCTTCGATGAAGAACGCTTTGAGGAAGGAAGCGACAACGAGGATACGACGAAGGCGATTCCGGTCGTTGGCTCACTGGCAAATATGGACAAGCACGAGCAGACGATCACAGCGAAGCCGAAAAACGATCACGCAAACCGGCCAGAAAAGTCTAGTCAGCCCCAGTCGAAGCAGACTGATGGGAAGAAGGCAGGAGCTGCTGCGACAAAGCCGAAAAAAAAGCGGAAATGGCTGATCGGTCTTCTGCTTGCGGTTATCGTAGTGTTCGGTGCAGCACTCGTCGCTTTCGCGCTCATGCCGGGGTTATTTAAAGTAGAGGAAGTAGAAATTCCAGAACTAGTTGGTTATGAGTATGAAAAGGCTGAACAAGAGCTGATCGATTTACAACTGATCGTGAAGCGCGAAGAGACGAAGGACGACTCGGTAGCTAACGGGCAAGTCGCAAGGCAAAATCCGCCCGCCGGCTCCATGGTGAAGAAAAATGCCGAGGTCACGCTTTTTGTCAATACAGCAGCGGATCAAATCGAGGTTAATAATTATGTCGGTATGCCGGTCGAACAGGCAGAGGAAATGCTTAAAGAGCTAAACTTTACCGTGAAGACAGAAGCAGAAGAATCGGATGAAACGCCGGGGACGGTGTTGTCTCAGGAGCCGGAGGAAGGGACGATGGCAGTCCCTGAGGAAACGACGGTCGTTTTAACTTATAGCATCAGCTCGACGATTCGTCTCGAAAACTTTGTCGGGAAGGAAGAGCAGGAAGCTAGAGACTATTTGCAGGAGGTCGGCTTAACCGTTAGGGCAGAAGAGGTGCACCATCCGCAAATTGCCAAAGGGCGCGTCATCCGTCAATCACCTGAAGCCTATACGACAGTCACTAGAGGTGACGAGATTTATATCGCGATTTCATTAGGTCCGAAGGAAGAGAACGAACCGGAAGAACCGGATCCTGAACCAGATCCTGAACCTGATCCTGATCCGGAACCAGATGAGGAGCAATCTCGGATAGACAGAGTCAATCAAAAAAATTGAAGTTAGCGAAGAGGACAAAGAAGCTGGTAAATCCTTTGACATCCGCATCGTTTATCGTGATGCGACGACAGAGGGAGAAGAGGAAGTTTTTATCGAGGAAACGATAAACGATACGAAGGTGTATACGATCCCGCTCGAGGTGAGCCCAAGCTACGGGGGCTCCTATAAGGTTTATATTAATGGGGAGCTTGTGAGGGAATCGGACGAACGGACGTATTAAAGAGGCTCTCATTGGTACGCTGAACGAAAGGCTCTAAATCGGAAAAAGCAAGTCGGTTCAAGCTAGGGCTTGCTTTTTCATGCTAAGAAGAAGGGGAGCGATGGGGTGAGGGACCGTCTTACCTTTGACAAGAGGCGCCCGAAGGCGAGCGCGTTGGGAGTTCGTCCATTTCCACCTACGCTCTGCTCAAGATAGAGCTATAGCTAAAATCAATGTTTGAGTAAAGGAGGCCTGCATGGCAGAAGGATTGATTGTGAAAGCATTGAGTGGCTTTTATTACGTACAATCAGAACATGCTCTCTTTCAATGTAGGGGCAGAGGTAATTTCCGCAAGCGCAATATTAAACCGCTCGTCGGAGATCGAGTCAGGTTTGAGGCCGAAAATGAGACGGACGGTTATGTGCTTGAAGTGTTTCCACGAACAAATGAGCTAAACCGACCGCCAATTGCCAATATTGATCAAGCGCTGCTCGTTTTTTCCGCAGAAGAGCCAGAATTTAGCTCGCAATTGCTTGATCGCTTTTTAGTTCACATCGAATTTCATCAAATTGAGCCAGTGATCATTATTAGCAAAATCGATTTATTAACCGAGCAGCAGCTCCAATCGATCAAAGCATATCAACACGATTATCAGAACATCGGCTACCGTCTTGTGCTAACCTCTATGAACGATCAGGAAAGCGTTCAGCAAGTGATCCCTTTGCTAGAGGGGAAAGTTAGTGTGGTGGCCGGGCAGTCAGGCGTGGGCAAGTCCTCGCTGCTGAATGCGATCAATCCGGAATTTACGATCGAAACGGCTCAAATTTCAGCTCATTTAGGGAGAGGTAAGCATACGACTAGGCATGTTGAACTACTTCCTGTTGGTACTGGACTTGTCGCAGATACACCTGGATTCAGCTCTCTTGACTTTACTGCTGTGAAAGCGGAACAGCTAACCTTCCTTTTCCCGGAAATTGCAGAGATGGCAGCACGCTGCAAATTCAGAGGCTGTAGTCATACGTCAGAGCCGAACTGTGCTGTTCTCGAAGCCGTTGAAGCGAGTGAGATTTTGCCGTATCGCTATCAGCACTATGTGCAATTTCTTGATGAAATCAAAAGTAAAAAACGGAGGTACGATTCATGATTAAAGTTGCGCCCTCTATTTTATCGGCCGATTTTGCCAATTTGGCCAAAGACATCCAAGACGTTGAGGCAGGAGGGCTGATTATATTCATGTCGATGTCATGGACGGGCACTTTGTCCCGAATATTACGATTGGACCGCTCATCGTTGCGGCCATTCGTCCAGTCACCAAGCTTCCTTTGGACGTCCATTTAATGATCGAGAATCCCGACTCGTATATATCTGCTTTCAGCAAGGCCGGCGCTGATATTATCACCGTCCATGTTGAAGCATGTCGCCATTTACACCGCACTGTTCACGCGATCAAGTCGGAAGGAGTCCGAGCTGGTGTCGTTCTTAATCCAGCAACGCCGGTTCAACTGATTGAGCCTATTCTTCCAGATATATCAATGGTCTTATTCATGACGGTAAACCCTGGATTTGGCGGGCAATCATTCATTCCAGCAGTCCTGCCAAAAATAAAAGAGGTCAAGCGAATGATTGAAGAGAAGCAGTTGACGGTCGATATAGAAGTTGATGGTGGAATTAATGAACAGACAGCGCGTCAATGTATAGCTGCCGGCGCCAACGTTCTCGTCGCCGGCTCAGCCATTTACAATTCAGACGATCGAGCCGATGCCATTACCCGGATTCGTGGGCAACAGTGACCCGTTTTAAGGGGAACTGAAGCAGCTAAAGAAACTGCACCGTTCCACATGAAGGAGGGGTTTGCCTCTATTAATAGGACGCAAATAAAATAGCAAAAACTCTCCTACTCTAGTGAGAGTTTTTTGCAAGATTAGAAAGTAAATGATTTCTCATTCAAGTAAAGCCCCGTTCAGCGCCCAATAACTAGCAAACTTCCTTTGTCTCCCATCCGATCTGTCAGCTCCTTCCGTCCTTGTGTTTCCTTTTTCTTTGCCGCCACAGACCAGTTTGTACGTGGCTAAAGCGGGTGTTTGGCGCTTTTGTTCACTAGATAGATTGGAGAAGTGTACCATTTAAGGAACGGCTCAGGAGCTCTTTCTCATCGCTAAAAATGATGGGAAGCAACGCCAGTCACAGAGAGGAATAGTCATGCGCAGCTATGTTGCTTAGCGGATCAAGATCTGCGGCTATTAGAGTGGCTGTTCTGGCGAGAAGCAGTGGAGAGAGGAAGTAGACAGCGGGCCCAATATTTTTATACGCTTGCTTCAGACCACGATTCCGCTCCTTTTACTGCCCCAGATATAGCGGCAGACATAGCAAACACGAAGCACCTTTCAGAAATTGAAGTGGAAACATTCGCTGATTAAAGACATATATTGCTGTATAGAGCATAAGCTAAAGATAAGAAAAGGCAAGACAAGGTCATGCGAAGAGGAAGCGATTAAGTTAAAAAAAAGAGGAATAGTTTGCCGCCGATGAATATATTAGTAGATATAGGGCTTAAATGAATTGAGCATGTACTGTGCCTTGGACTCATGTCGAAAAAGCGGAAATTAGCAAGCTTTTCCCGATGGATCTGGTTAGAGTAGGGGAAGTTTGATATATGTTTGAATTTTCCTCATTTATGGATGTTCAAAAAGTCTAGGAAATATACTAGCCTTCCTCCTTTTTGAACATACATTCATCGTGCGTCAGCAAGAGCACTTCTGAAATTAGTCTTAAAGGTTATTTATGTTGAGGAGGAGGAGCTATGAAATTTTACACAATCAAGCTGCCAAAATTCCTGGGTGGGTTTGTAAGGGCGATTCTCGGCTCATTCAAAAAAAGGCTAAGTCAAAAAAGCGCCGACTGTCCGGTGCTTTTTTGTGCATACGGCAATGGTCAGAATAGGCGTGAAACGATGAAAAAGACATGAGTCGTCGACTAGACGATGCTCATGTCTTTCATGGGAAGGGATTACACACGTTCGACTTTACCCGATTTTAAAGCACGGGCGGATACATATACTCGTTTAGGTTTACCGTCAACTAAAATACGTACCTTTTGAACATTTGCACCCCAACGACGCTTTGTTTTATTTAACGCGTGCGAGCGTTTGTTACCGCTGCGAGTCCGTTTTCCAGTAATATAGCATTTACGTGCCATGACTTGCACCTCCTTATTGAGATTACGATCAATCCCAAAATCATATTCTAAGAGAATGAGCGAAAGGGTGGGGCAAAGAACCGCCATGCCTCAGACTCTACGAGAATCACCTCATCGCTCCCTTTGAACATGCACTTAAGAATATAACCTTTTTAATACCGACTCAAATATCGTAGCACAGCCTTTTAAGGAATGCAATAGCGACTGAGAAGAATATCAAGTATTTCTACTTGACAGCCTTGAAAGGCTGAATTGAAAAGCGCTTTTAAATTAACTGAGAGTATAGTAAAATGACGATAACGAGTGAAGTCTTGGCTAATTGAAGGAGGAATACGCATGTCCATTGAAATGAAAACACAACTAGGTACAGTCGATGTGTCGCGAGATGTAGTCGCCACGATTGCCGGCGGAGCGGCAGTCGATTGTTACGGTATCGTAGGTATGGCTTCACAAAAACAAATTAAAGACGGTATTACAGACTTGCTTGGAAAAGAGAACTTTAGAAGGGGCGTCGTTATTCGGGAGGACGAGGATGAAGTCCATATCGATATGTATATTATCGTTAGCTACGGAACAAAAATTTCTGAAGTCGCCTATAACGTCCAGACAAAGGTAAAGTATCAATTAGAACAAATGTTGGGACTTGATGTTGATTCTGTGAACATTTTCGTTCAAGGAGTCCGTGTCACAAACCCGTAAGTGTGCAGTGAGGAGGAAAAGTTCGTGTCAGTAATTCAAATTGATGGTCAAAAGCTCGCCCAAATGTTCTGTGAGGGGGCAGAACATTTAGGCAGACATGTAAAAATTGTTGATTCACTTAACGTTTTCCCTGTTCCTGATGGTGATACAGGAACGAATATGAACTTGTCAATCTCTTCAGGAGTCAAGGAGGTTAAGCAAAATGCGACGGACCACGCGGGGCAAGTAGCCGCTTCGTTTGCTAAAGGCCTTTTAATGGGGGCGCGCGGGAATTCAGGCGTTATTCTTTCCCAGCTGTTTCGGGGCTTTTCGAAGGCGATTGAAGGCAATGCCGAAATTGGTACCGTCGAGTTTGCGCAAGCTTTGGAAAAAGGGGTGGAAACGGCTTACAAAGCTGTGATGAAGCCAGTAGAAGGAACGATTTTGACCGTTGCAAAGGATGCGGCCAAACAAGGGACGAGGACGGCCAAAAAAACAGCAGGATCTCATCGGGTTTATGGAGCTTGTCTTAAAGGAAGCGAAAGCCTCACTAATACGAACTCCTGAATTGTTACCAATTTTACAGGAAGTTGGAGTGGTCGACTCGGGTGGACAAGGACTCGTTTATATCTATGAAGGGTTTCTTGCCGTGCTAAAGGGTGAGAAGATTAGTGATCACCTGATGGAACAGCCGGATATGGCAGCCTTGATCAAAGTTGAGCATCACAATGCACAAAGTCACCTGGCCACCGAAGATATTGAGTTTGGTTATTGTACCGAGGTTATGGTCCGATTTGAAGAGGACAAACTCGGCGGCAGCGCTTTAATGAAAAGGCATTCAGGAGGAATTGAGCCGCTGTGGTGACTCGCTCCTCGTCGTTTCTGATGAGGATTTACTGAAAGTTCACATTCATGCTGAACAGCCAGGCGAAGTATTAACGAAGGCGCAACGATACGGGCAGCTCATTAATGTAAAAATTGAAAATATGCGCGAGCAGCATACTCATTTGCTTGATGAGACTCAAGCCGTATATGGGGATAAGGATAACGGGACGGTAGAAAAAGAGAAAAGCGAAATCGGAATTGTTACTGTCGCGATGGGTGAAGGGATTTCTCAGCTTTTTAAAGGTCTTGGGGCAGGCTGTGTAATTGCTGGAGGACAAACGATGAACCTTCAACCGAGGATATCGTCAAAGCGATTAAAGATGTAAATGCTAAGCATGTGATCGTTTTACCAAATAATAGCAATATCATAATGGCTGCTGAGCAGGCAGCGACAGTCGATGATGCTGAGGTAGCCGTTGTTCCATCCAAATCGGTGCCACAAGGTTTAGCGGCATTATTAGCTTTAATCCTGCTCAAGGACTTCAAGAGAATAGTCGTTTAATGAAGGATGCCCTGCTTTCCGTAAAGACCGGAGAAGTCACCTATGCTGTCAGAGATACTAGTATTAATGGCAAAACGATTAAAAAAGGCGATTTTATGGGGATTTCTGAGAAAAAAATCGTTAGTACAGGCGAAGAAATGCTGACGGTAGCGAAGGAATTGCTTAGCGAAATGATTGAAGATGACAGTGAGATCATAACAATTCTTGAAGGAGAGGATGCAACAGGCGACGTGACAAGCGCAATTGTTACTTATCTGGAAGAGACATTTGCTCAGATTGAAGTCGAAGTTCATCGGGGGAACCAGCCTCTCTACTCTTATATTTTTTCTGTCGAGTAGAAACTAAGGGAGCCGGGCTCTAAAAGTAATTATAATAGAGGAGAGGGTATGTATGGCTAAGGTAGTTGTTGTAACAGACAGTACGGCAGATGTTCCGAAAGAGCTTTGCGATGAATTGGGAATTACGGTCGTTCCTCTAAAAGTCAATTTCTCTGAAAGTGAGACTTATGAAGATCGGGTGACCTTGTCGCCTTCGCAATTTTTTCAAAAAGTAAGAGAATACGATTCGATTCCGACAACCTCTCAGCCGACCCCTTATCAGTTTGAGGAAATATACGCTTCCTTACTTGAGCAAGAGGATACGTCTGTTATTTCCATTCATTTATCGTCCAAGCTAAGCGGCACTTATCAAGCAGCGACGATCGCCAAAGCGGAAATGGATGACGATGCCAGAATTCATGTTGTCGATTCAAAAAAAGGCTTCGTACGCCATCGGCATCATCGTTGTGGAAGTTGCCAGGCTTGCTAAGCAAGGGGCGTCCTTCGACCAGTGCCTGAAGCGGTTAGACGAACTATTGGCAGAGACTACCGTATATTTTCTCGTCGATACACTCGATTTTTGCAAAAGAACGGAAGAATTGGAAAAGCGTCTGCACTTATGGGTTCCTTATTAAAAATTAAGCCGATTCTTTCGTTAAATAAAGAAGGTGAAGTGTATCCGTACGAAAAGGTCCGGGGTCAAAGGAAGGCGATCAATCGCATAATCGAGTTGTTCAAAGATGAGTACGGAGACAGCCCGGTTCATATCGGGGCGTCCCATGCCGAGAATGAATCGTTGGCCGCTGAGTTCATCGAACTCATGCGAAAGGATTTTAATGTTCAATCTGAAGTGATAACGGATATTGGGGCAGTGATTGGCTCTCATGTTGGACCAGGTACGGTTTCGTTATCGTTGACAAAGGCTCGCTCTTAATGACTCAATTTCCTGCCTGTGCATTAGGTAGGATTTTTTTCATCATATTAATAAGGGCAAACAGGAGGAAAATACATGAAATACCGCACAGTATTCGATATTATCGGACCGGTTATGATCGGACCTTCGAGCTCTCACACAGCAGGGGCAGCGCGAATCGGCAAGGTAGCCCGTACGCTATTTGGACAATTGCCTGAGCGAGCTGATATTTACTTTTATGGTTCGTTTGCTAAAACGTATCAAGGACACGGAACCGATGTCGCAATCGTCGGCGGCATTCTTGACTTTGACACAGATGATCGCCGAATAACGGATTCATTTACGATTGCGCGAAAGGAGGGCATTAAAGTTCGCTTTCATACTGAAGAGGCGATTACTGAGCATCCTAATACAGTAAAGGTAGTACTCGCGTCCAAGGGTGAAAAAAATCGAGATGATCGGCATATCCATTGGCGGTGGAAAAATCGAAATTATAGAGCTTAATGGCTTTGAATTGAAGCTATCGGGAAATCATCCGGCATTGCTCATTGTCCATAGTGATCGCTTTGGCGTAATTGCCGGGGTATCAAACCTACTCGCCAAGCATGCGATCAATATAGGTCATATGGAAGTATCGCGTCGCGAGAAAGGGCAGGAAGCACTAATGGTCATTGAAGTAGACCAAAATGTGGATGCTCCTCTACTTCAGGAGCTCGAAGCCTTACCGAATGTCGAGCACGTGACAAAAATCCACGATTAACGTCAGCGGACAGTTATTGATTCGGAGGATGATTTTTGCATTAAAGCCCTTAGCTTTAATGAAGCGCAGCTGGGAATTCAATCAATAAGTTTGATTGCCCGATGCTTCAGCATGCTAAAAACGAGAAGGAGGTTGTTCGATGTTTCGCAATGTGGCAGAATTGGTCGAATTAGCAGAATCGCAAGGAATGGCGATTTCGGACGTCATGATCGCACAGGAGGTTTCGGTGACGGAAAAATCGCGCGAAGCAGTTTTCGCCAAAATGAAGAACAATTTGAAGGTGATGGAAGCGGCCGTCGAGCGAGGGATTACCGAGCAGGTTCGTTCTGTTTCTGGGCTGACCGGGGGAGACGCCGTTTTATTGCAGCAATATATCGAAAAAGGAAGCTATCTTTCCAGCGAGTCGGTTCTGGATGCAGTTAGCAAGGCTGTAGCAACGAATGAAGTCAACGCAGCAATGGGAACGATTTGTGCTACGCCTACGGCAGGATCGGCCGGTGTTGTACCGGAGTACTATTCGGGATGAAAAAGAAACTGCAGCCAAGTGAGGAGCAAATGATCCGCTATTTATTCGTGGCAGGCGCCTTTGGCTTTGTCGTTGCAAATAATGCTTCGATTTCGGGGGCGGCGGGCGGCTGTCAAGCGGAAGTCGGCTCAGCTACGGGTATGGCCGCTGCAGCTCTCGTTGAGCTCGCTGGTGGTACACCAAGCCAATCGGCCGAAGCGATGGCGATCGCGCTTAAAAACATGCTCGGTCTCGTCTGTGACCCGGTCGCTGGTCTTGTAGAGGTACCTTGCGTGAAGCGAAATGCGATCGGTGCCTCAAACGCGATTGTAGCCGCTGATATGGCACTTGCCGGGATTACTAGTCGCATTCCATGCGAGAGGTGATCGATGCGATGTACAAAATAGGTCAAACAATGCCGGAAGCGTTAAGAGAGACAGCACAAGGCGGCTTGGCAGCGACGCTACCGGACGAGAGCTCGAAGCGAAAATTTTCGGAGTAGCACTTAATAAAAAATGATGAGGGCACTAGATAAATCAGTCTTGGAGCTGAACGGAATAGGAGAAGAAACGGCTGAACAGCTGAAATCATTAGGCATCGAGACGATCGCTGAATTGATTGAGCATTATCCGTTTCGCTATGAAAATTACGAAGTAAAGGATTTGCATGATATTAAGCACGATGAGAGAGTCACGCTAGTCGGCATCGTGCAAAGCGAGCCTTCGATTCGCTATTACGGCAAAAAAAGGAACAGGCTATCGCTTCGTTTGCTCGTCAATGATACTTTGATTACAGTCATTTTCTTTAATCGCGCCTTTTTAAAAAAGCAGCTCACACACGGAACCGAAGTGACCGTCACTGGAAAATGGGATCAGCAGCGAATGACTGTGGCCGGAAGTGAATGCCACATCGGCAGCAAAGAAAGCGGTCAGACGCTCGCGCCAGTTTATTCGGTGGCAGGTAAGCTGACAAGCAAAGCGTTCAAAAGGCTAATTTACAAGGCGTTAAAGCAAGTCGGTGAGCAAATACCGGAAACGTTGCCAGAAAACTATTTAAAAAGCTACAAGCTTCCTGGAAAAAAAAGAAGCGATTTTTCGACTGCATTATCCTCCGAATCAAGAATCGCTGAAGCACGCGCGTCGCCGCATTGTTTATGAAGAACTGCTACTGTTCCAATTGAAGCTCCAGGCCTTCAGGAAGGTGGAGCGTGAGCAAGTATCGGGCAAAGGGCTACCGATATCAGACGAGGTCATCGCCGAATTCATCGAAACCCTTCCTTTTTCACTCACCGCTGCGCAGCAAAGGGTGGTCGGAGAAATCAGCAAAGATTTGCGCGGAGCTTATCGGATGAATCGCTTGCTACAAGGCGATGTTGGCTCTGGCAAAACGATCGTTGCCGCTATTTGTATGTATGCTGTTGTAAAAGCTGGCTACCAGGCAGCCCTGATGGTACCAACCGAGATTCTAGCTGAGCAGCATGTTCAATCGCTTCAGAAAATACTCGCCCCGTTGGCGGTTCGCGTCGAGCTCTTGTCAGGCTCAATCAAAGGAAAGAAGCGAAGTGAGCGTTTGGAGGATTTACAAAATGGTCATTTACCGATCATTGTCGGTACTCACGCGCTCATACAGGAGGATGTCGTTTTTCAACAACTCGGCCTTGTCATAACAGATGAACAGCATCGATTCGGAGTCGAGCAGCGTCGGATTTTACGCGAAAAAGGAGAAAATCCGGACGTACTGTTTATGACCGCGACGCCAATTCCGAGAACACTGGCTATTTCAGCCTTTGGAGACATGGACGTTTCTGTCATCGATCAAATGCCAGCAGGGCGGAAGGAGATCGAAACGTATTGGGCGAAGCCGGATATGCTTGAGCGCGTCTTGGATTTTGTTGAGAAAGAGCTGGAGCGAGACAAACAAGCGTATGTTATTTGTCCGTTAATTGAAGAGTCGGACAAGCTCGATGTGCAAAATGCGATCGATGTTCATTCCCTTTTAAAGCAGCATTTTTCGGAGCGCTATCAAGTCGGACTTATGCACGGGCGCCTGCATTCATCCGAAAAGGAAGAGGTGATGGAGCAGTTTAGTCGAAATGAACAGCAAATTCTCGTCTCGACGACTGTCGTTGAAGTTGGTGTCAATGTACCGAACGCGACAGTCATGATCATTTATGATGCGGAGCGCTTTGGTCTGGCCCAACTGCACCAGCTGCGCGGTCGCGTCGGGCGAGGAGACGCTCAATCGTATTGTATTTTGCTCGCCGATCCGAAGTCGGAGGTTGGTAAAGAGCGGATGCGAATTATGACAGAGACGAATGATGGCTTCGTTTTGTCTGAGCGAGACTTGGAGCTGCGTGGACCCGGTGACTTTTTCGGAGCGAAACAAAGCGGACTCCCCGATTTTAAATTGGCGGATGTCGTCCATGATTATCGCGCCTTAGAGGTTGCCAGGCAAGATGCCGTCAAATTGATTTACTCTGAACAGTTTTGGCAGGACGATTCCTTTCATGCGTTACGCTTGCAGCTTGAGCGAGAAGGCGTATTGAAGGGAGAGAAACTGGATTAACTATTGAAATTGGCCGAAACCAATTATATACTACTCTTAGTACCTAGTCATATAACGGTTGGATGGTGCATGTTAATGAGACGAAAAAAGAAGGAACGACAAGCATTGCTGCGGGATACTCTTCAAAACAATCCCTTTATGACTGATGAGGAACTGGCTGAACGTTTTAAGGTCAGCATTCAAACTATTAGACTCGATCGAATGGAGCTCTCGATTCCAGAGCTGCGTGAGCGAATTAAGGATGTCGCCCAGCAACAGCTCGATGATGTTAGAGCTTTGACTCCAGATGAAGTCATCGGCGAGATCATCGATCTCCAGCTTGATGAGCGAGCAATTTCAATTTTGGAGATCAATGAAGAGCAAGTGTTTGCCCGCTCTGGTATTGCTCGTGGGCATCACCTTTTTGCTCAGGCCAATTCGCTTGCAGTTGCAATTATTAACGATGAAATGGCGTTAACTGCGAAAGCAACGATTCGTTTTACACGCCAAGTCAAGGCAGGAGAACGAGTCATTGCTAAAGCCGATGTTCTTGAGCTCGAGGAAGGGCGCACAGTGGTTGAAGTAAAAAGCTATGTTGAGCAGGAGCTAGTATTTTCGGGTGAATTTTTGATGTATCGCACCAACCAGCCGAGCAATGGCGGGGGAGTAAAGGAGAGATAGTATGAGAATTGTCCTAGATGCGATGGGGGGAGAACATGCTCCTGCGGCACACGTTGAGGCTGCACAACAGGCCATTAAAGCATTTGCCGACCTGGAAATAACGCTGGTTGGAAATAGTGACGAAATCAATAAATATCTCAACAATGATCATAAGATAACGATTTTACATACGATGGAAAAAAATTGAAGATAGCGATATTCCGACAACTGCAGTTCGTCGGAAAAAGGACTCCTCGATGGTCCTGGCGATTCGTGAAGTGAAGGAGGGTCGTGGAGATGCTGCGATCTCAGCAGGGAATACGGGCGCATTGATGACAGCGGGATTGCTGCATTTAGGCCGAATTAAAGGGATCGATCGACCCGCGCTTGCACCGATGCTGCCGACGCTCGATGGACAAGGATTTCTTTTGCTTGATGTCGGTGCCAATATGGATGCCAAACCAGAGCATTTACGCCAATATTCGATTATTGGGGAAATCTATATGAAAATGGTACGAAAGGTGAAGCGGCCGCGTGTCGGTTTGTTAAACGTCGGGACAGAAAGCGGAAAGGGAAATGATCTAACAAAAAAAAGCATATCCTTTAATGGAGAAATCTGGATTTCACTTTGTCGGGAACGTCGAAGCGCGCGATTTACTTGACGGAGCAGCTGACGTTGTCGTCTGTGACGGTTTTTCTGGCAATTTAGTCTTAAAAACGATTGAAGGAACAGCAGGAACTTTGTTTTCTTTGTTGAAAAGAGAACTGACGAAATCTGTTAAAAATAAACTGGCAGCTGGCATCCTGAAGCCGAGCCTGAAAGAGATCAAAAGCCAGATGAGCTATTCTGAGTACGGCGGAGCTGGTTTATTCGGTTTAAAAGCACCGTTGATTAAAGCTCACGGTTCATCAGATTCGACTGCTGTTTTTCATGCAATTAGACAGGCAAGAAGTATGGTTGAGGAGCAGGTCGTTACGATTATTAAAAATGAAGTGACGAAGTCAAGCAGGACTAGATGAAGAGGAGAGGTAACATAACAATGAGTAAAATTGCTTTTCTATTTCCTGGACAAGGTTCCCAAGAGGTTGGAATGGGCGGACGCTTATTGAAAATGAAGCGGATAGCCGCAGAATATTCGAACGCGCCGACGATCAGTTAGGCTATTCGTTATCGGCTATTATCGAATCCGGACCTGAGGATGCCTTAATGCAAACAGAAAATGCCCAGCCTGCGCTCTTGACTATGAGTATCGCAGTGTTGGAGCTACTTAGGGAAACGGGCATCAAGCCAGATTATGTCGCAGGGCACAGCTTAGGAGAATACAGCGCTCTAGTAGCTGCTGAGGTTTTACCTTTCGAGGAGGCTGTTCTCGCTGTACACAAACGCGGGCTTTTCATGAAGGAAGCCGTTCCTCCAGGCAAAGGAGCAATGACTGCGGTTTTAGGGATGGAACGACAGCAGCTTGAGAACATCTGCCAGCAAGTGAAGGAAGCTGGACATATCGTTGAGCCGGCTAATTTGAATTGTCCTGGTCAAATCGTCATATCCGGTTCTGCCGATGGCGTAGAAAAGGCGGCGTCATTGGCGAAGGAGGCCGGAGCAAGGCGAGTTATCCCGTTACAAGTAAGCGGGCCGTTTCATTCTTCCCTGATGAAGCCTGCGGCTACTAGGCTTGCCGAAATATTGAACGATTTACATTTCCAGGATGCCGAAACTCCCGTCGTTGCCAACGTCACAGCGAGCCCGGTAACTGACAGGAATGAAATACGTACGAAGCTGATTGAACAAGTTTATTCCCCAGTTCGCTGGGAGGAGACCGTTCGGTGGCTGCTTCATCACAATGTTGATACATTTATTGAAGTGGGAGCCGGCAATGTTCTGTCAGGGATGGTCAGAAAGGTTGAGCGCAGCGCGAAGACTTTTAGCGTTTGTGACAGGGCAAGTATGGAGAAAATGCTTGAAAAGCTAGGGGGAAATCAATAATGTTACAAGAGCAGACGGCACTTGTTACAGGTGCCTCACGTGGCATTGGTCGAGCGATAGCGTTGGAATTGGCTCGTCACGGAGCGAATGTTGTGGTGAACTATGCCGGCAATCAGGAACGAGCAGAACAGGTTGTGGCAGAAATCAAGGAATTAGGGACAGAGGCTTTCGCGCTAAAAGCCGACGTTGCAAATGGCGAAGAGGTTCAGGTGATGGTCAAGGAAACGATTGCCGGCTTCGGTCGACTCGATATTCTTGTTAACAATGCCGGGATTACGAGAGACAATTTAATTATGAGGATGAAAGAAGAGGAATGGGACGATGTGTTGAATACGAACCTGAAGGGCGTTTTTCATTGCGCCAAAGCTGTCACTCGTCAAATGATGAAGCAGCGCTATGGTCGGATCATTAATGTTGCCTCCGTCGTCGGAGTGTTAGGAAACGCTGGGCAGGCCAACTACGTCGCAGCTAAGGCAGGTATTATCGGACTCACGAAAACCCTTGCCCGCGAACTCGCCAACCGTAACATCCATGTCAACGCTGTCGCTCCAGGCTTTATTGAAACTGACATGACTGAGCAGTTGAATGAAGAGACGAGAAGTCAGCTGCTTGAGCAAATTCCGCTGGCTGCGCTCGGAAAGCCGGAAGATATTGCTGCTGTCGTTCGGTTTCTAGCCAGTAAGGATGCGAGTTATATGACTGGACAAACGTTGCACGTAAATGGCGGTATGGTCATGCCTTAAGCAAGCCGTTCAATGATCAATCGTTCTTGACAGCACGGAGGCTTATCGGTAAAATTCAGCTAGCATCTGATCAAAAGCAAGTGAACGATCGAGTTCTTTGATTATTAGGCTTAAGGCGTATCTCAAGCGGAATTTGTTAGCTCTTACAGTTCCAAACTCAGCTTGTTGAAACGCGTTCACTGCGATACAATCCCTTGAGAGGAGGTGAACGAACATGGACAATACTTTATCACGTGTGTCAAAAATAGTCGTAGACCGTCTTGGTGTCGAGGAAGCAAAGGTTACTTCTGAAGCTTCATTTAAGGACGACCTAGGCGCTGATTCACTAGATGTCGTCGAATTGGTGATGGAGCTTGAGGATGAGTTTGATCTCGAGATTTCTGATGAGGAAGCAGAAAAATTTCTACTGTCGCTGATGTTGTCGAGTACATAAACAGCCGTCAGTAATCGTTAGTCAAGCCCCAGATGCTTGTCAAATGGGGCTTGCTATTAAGACTGGGTAGCGAGGAAGCAGCCAAGTAGACACGTTCTACGATAAGCGAAAGAATTTGAGAATGTTGGAGGTCAACATGCCACAGTCTTCAAGAAATCAACGCAAGGCGAGAAAGCGTTATTATGAGCGTCGACGTGGTTCTAAACGTTTTTCGCTTAGCGAAAAGCAAAAAAAGCAATTCGAACAGTTTCAGGATCGAATTGGACTGACTTTTGAAAATACAAAGCTACTAACTCAGGCTTTTACCCATTCATCGTATGTGAATGAGCACCGCATTCATTCTTTTCATGATAATGAACGATTGGAATTTCTAGGAGATGCTGTTCTTGAACTGTCTGTCTCGCAATTTTTGTTCCGAAAATTCCCGGCAATGAGCGAAGGAGAAATGACAAAGCTTCGCGCTGCGATTGTATGTGAGCCTTCCTTGGCCAAATTTGCACTCGAATTGGATTTTGGAACGTTAGTATTGCTCGGAAAAGGGGAGGAAATAACCGGAGGTCGCTCCCGTTCAGCTCTTTTGGCCGATGCATTTGAATCGTTTATCGGTGCTTTATTTCTCGACCAAGGGATTGAAGCTGTCTACCAGTTTCTTGATCACACGATTTTCCCGAAGGTAAACGAGGGCGTTTTTTTCTCATTTGATGGATTTCAAAAGTCAGTTACAGGAATATATTCAGCGAGAAAACTCAGGTCAAATCCAATACGTGATTGTCCAAGAGCGCGGCCCGGCGCATGATCGAGAATTTGTTTCTGAAGTTCAACTCGATGGTCAAGCGCTCGGAAAGGGTGCAGGCAAGTCGAAAAAAAGAGGCTGAGCAGTGTGCCGCCGAACAAGCACTAATTAAGCTCGGAAACGGATAGTCCAATTAATTATGCTCCCCTTATGGCAGCCAGAATCTGGCTATACTAAGGGGAGCATTTTTGGGATATTAAGAGGGAGCATATGAATGGTATTCTTATTCGAGACCTAAGCAACATTCCTGCTTCAAGCAAACTTCCTTTATCTCTGTCCGAGCAGTTAACAACAGTTCTTAACGTCCCTGTGTTCCTTTATCTTCACCGACGTTGCTAAGCAGTTGCTTTGCGCTTGAGAGCCTCTCGAAATGTAGTATGAGATAAAGAGCTATCAATAATTGTTAGAGTCGGACTGCTTTAAGCTTGAAAAGTGGGAGCGTACTCTTCTTCCGGTGCGCTAGAAGGCTTTGCCGCAACTAAAGTGTAGCTCTTCAGCAATCAGGCTGACTGGCTCATATGTACCCATTAAGTTGACGGCCAAGCTGATTTAAGCTCTAAGACGGCCGAGCTCGGTTACGATGGCGTCAAGCTCGCGAACAGAAAACGTCTCCTTTTGCTTCACCATTTCGTAAATATCGCGCAAGTCTTCGTATTGCTCAGTATTGAAGCTTTCTGCTCTTAGCGCACTTGCATTTACGAGTTGAAGCTTGTCCTTAATCTGATTAATCATATACTCAATATTGACTCGGCTTTTCTCAGATAGATCCATTTAAAGCCACTCCCTTTCTTAAACTATTCCTTATCGTACCATATTTCCGCATGGAACCGAAGCATTGAAATTTGGATTCATTTGCGCGTACGGTTATGATAAAATAAATAAGTTATGATTTTGTTCAAAAAAAAGAGAAATAGCAAGCCTAAATAATGATGAAGCTATTCGATATGAGAATCGCACTGTATCATACGCACGGTCGTGGTCGATTAGCGCTGACAGCTTGGCTGAGCGAAATCGACCGTTCAAATTTACGGCTTCGAGCGCTCGTTTTATGAGTGCTCTCTACCTTTTTGAACATCCTTTTTTAATTATTGTTAGGGGGAAAGAGAATGTTCCTCAAACGGCTAGAAGTCGCAGGATTTAAATCTTTTGCAGACAGATAAATATTGATTTTGTACCAGGAGTTACAGCAGTTGTCGGGCCTAATGGAAGCGGGAAAAGTAATATCTCTGATGGAATTCGTTGGGTTTTGGGAGAACAGTCTGCTAAATCGTTACGTGGCTCGAAAATGGAAGATATTATTTTTGCCGGAAGCGAATCAAGAAAAGCGCTCAATTATGCCGAGATCAGCTTAATTCTCGACAATGAGGACCAGCATCTTGCGCTCGATTACAGCGAGGTTAGTGTCACACGCCGTGTATATCGCTCAGGTGAGAGCGAATATCAAATTAACAAGCAGTCGTGTCGGTTAAAGGACATTGTCGATTTGTTCCTCGATTCGGGTCTTGGCCGTGAAGCCTATTCGATTATCGGACAAGGGAAGGTTGAGGAAATACTAAGCAGCAAACCGGAGGATCGCCGTGTGATTTTCGAAGAAGCAGCAGGGGTTCTCAAATATAAGACGAGAAAGACAAAAGCAGAAAAGCGATTGCAGGAAACACAGGATAATCTGTTTCGGGTCGAAGATATTTTGCACGAATTAAAGGAACAAATAGAGCCATTACAGATCCAAGCATCGCTAGCAAAAGATTACCTAGAATACAAGGAGCAGCTAAAGGATGTCGAGGTTGCTCTCATGGTCGATGAAATCACGCTTTTGCACGAGGAGTGGACAGGCAAAAAAAGAAGATCTTGCCCGCTTAAAGGCTCAGCATGAGCTACGCTCGAAAAAAAGTTGAGGAAATGGAGGAAAGCCTGCAACAGCTTCGTCTTCGTTCCAACGAGTTGGCTGAAAAAAATGAGCGAAGCCCAGGAGGAGCTGCTTGAAGCCAGTGAGCAGCTTGAAAAAAAATGAGGGGCGTCGCCAAGTGCTAAAAGAAAGGCATAAAAATGCAGCACAGTCAAAGGAACAGCTCGAAAAGCAAATTGCAGATCGTGAACAGGAGCAACAGAAGCTAAGCGAAGAGCAGGAAAAAGAAAGGAAGCGGCTTGCTCAAGCGAAAGGGGAGCTGAAGCAGCTGGAGGCGAATATCGCCGATAAGCAAGCGCTCCTTGCGAAAACCGAAGCGGATATCGAGCAGGAGCTTGATCAATTTAAGGCGGATTATATCGAGGTTCTCAATGAGCAGGCTTCGATTCGAAATGAACGGCGTTACCTTGAGGAACAGCAGCGTCAGCAGCAATACAAGCAAGAGCGATTCCTTACGGAAAACGAAGAACTGCTCGGTAAGCAAAAGGAAATGGCGCAAAAAAAAGGCAGATAGCGAAACGGCGCTAGGCCGTGAACAAAGTAAGCTGGAGCAAATAAGTGACAGCTATCGTTCGCTGAAGCTGTCTTATGAGCAGCAAAAAGAGCAATATCATAAAAAGGAAGCACAGCTTTACGAAGCTTATCAAATGGCGCAGAAGCTCCAGTCTCGGATCGAAGTGCTTGAGGAGATGGAGGCTGACTTTTCGGGATTTTTTCATGGAGTAAAGGAAATACTTAAGGCTCGAGAGCATAAGCTTACCGGTGTTGTCGGGGCTGTTGCAGAACTTGTCACGTCTCCGAAAGAATATGAAACGGCATTGGAAATAGCTCTAGGGGCAGCTGCCCAGCATATTGTCATGACCAGCGAGGCCGACGCGAGAAAAGCGATCGCATTTTTAAAGGACAATCGCCTTGGACGCGCGACGTTTTTACCGATACCAGTAATGAAGCCACGGTCGATTCCTGAGGTCCAGCAGCAAAAAAAATAAGCGAGCATCCTTCTTATATCGGAGTTGCTGCATCGCTTGTCACGTATGAACCTTCACACGGAAATGTCATCAATCATTTACTAGGACATGTTGTCATTGCGCGCGATTTAAAAGGAGCCAATGCCATGGCAGCTCTCCTGTCTCATCGTTTCAGGTTTGTGACGTTGGAAGGTGAGGTTGTCAACCTGGTGTCCATGACCGGGGGGAGTATGAAAAAAAAGCAAACGACCTTGCTTGGCCGTAAGCGGGAGATCGAAGAACTGACTGCTAAGTTAACGAGCCTGAAGAAAGTAGTCGAGCAATTGGAGCTGCAAGTCAAGGAGCTAAAAGAACAGCAGACTGCTGCAGAGGAAGAGCTCGAAAGCTTACGAGTAGTCGGTGAACAGGCGCGCAATTCTGTGCAGGAGGCGAAGGCAGCTGTTCGAGAGCTCGAGCTTGAAACGAGCAGTATGAAAGAGCAATTTCAACGATTTGAGCGGGAACAGTCTAATTTTCTACTGAGAGCGAACGATTGGGCGTCCGGCTGAGCGAGCTCGACTGCTCAGAAGAAAAGGCTGACAAGCTGGCAATTCAATTAGAACAGCAAGTCGCTAATTTAGAGGAGAAGAGGAAGCAGCAGCAGAGCTCGAGAGAAAGTATCCAGGAAGAGCTCACTTCAGATAAAATCGAGCTGGCTACGGCGAAAGAACGCTTCCATTTTAGTAAGGAACAGCTTACTCGAATCGTTGAAGAGCTTGATCAAGTGACACAGGAGCTCGATGAAAGTAAGGAACAGCTGTCGCTGCTGCAAGAGGAAATGAGTGATCGTTCGTCTGGTACGCTTTCATTGAATGAGCGAATCGAGATGAGTCGAGAGAGAAAGCAAGAGGTGACAAAGCACCTTGAGGAAGTAAGAAAAGAGCGGAAAGAGCTTGATGCTGCTTATATTGAGCTCGAAAAAAAAGCCTGAAGGTGGAGCAGGGAGAATATACGTTGCTGCTCGATGACTATCGAAAAATTGAGGTTCAGGTGAATCGTCTTGACGTTGAGCTAGACAATCGCCTATCCTTGCTGCGTGACGAATATGAATTAAGCTATGAGGCTGCTAAGCAAAGCTATAAGCTGGAGATCGATGCCGAAGAAGCAAGAACGAAGGTGAAGCTAATTAAGCTCGCACTCGAGGAGCTTGGCACGGTTAACCTAGGCGCGATTGATGAATATGCCCGAGTTAGCGAGCGCTTTGATTTTCTATCAGAACAGCAAAACGATTTGCTTGCAGCAAAAACGAATTTGCACGAAGTGATCGCGGAAATGGACGAGGAAATGACCCGTCGCTTTTCCGAAAGCTACCACCAAATCCGTGCACATTTCCAAGTCGTTTTCCGTGAACTATTCGGAGGCGGAGAAGCAGACTTAGTTTTAACGATGCCTGAGGATTTATTAAACACGGGAGTTGATATTGTTGCTCGTCCACCAGGAAAGAAAAGGCAAAACCTTGCTTTGTTATCCGGCGGAGAACGGGCGTTAACAGCAATTGCTCTCCTTTTCGCTATATTAAAAGTGCGACCAGTGCCTTTTTGTGTTCTTGATGAAGTCGAAGCGGCGCTTGATGAAGCGAATGTTAGCCGCTTTGCCCACTTCTTAAAAGATTTTAGCAAGGCGACTCAATTTATTGTCATAACCCATCGCAAAGGAACGATGGAGGAAGCGGATGTGCTATACGGAGTAACCATGCAGGAATCGGGTGTTTCAAGGCTTGTGTCCGTTCGCTTGGAAGAAACGAAGGAATTAGTGGAAAGCTAGCTATGGAGGGGTAGAGCATGAGTTTTTTTGAAGCGATTGAAGGAAAAAAATTACGACTCAAACAACGGAAGTCACCGATAAGTTCAAATCGGGTCTTGAGAAAACAAGAGAATCGTTTGCTGGACGAATGAATGAGCTCGTATATCGTTATCGCAAAGTGGACGAGGATTTCTTTGATGAGTTAGAAGAAATTCTAATTAGCGCTGATGTCGGTGTGAACACTGTATTGAGCTTAGTTGATACGTTGAAGGACGAGGTTCGTCATCGAAACATTAAAGAAACGTCAGAGATTTTGCCTGTCATTTCCGAAAAGCTCGCTGAATTTCTTGAGAAAGAAAACGACGAGAACCGGCTACGCCTGCAGGAAAATGGGATGACGGTTATCCTCGTTGTCGGCGTGAACGGGGTCGGAAAGACGACCTCGATTGCAAAGCTCGCCAATTATTTAAAGCAGCAAGGAAAGTCGGTTCTGCTTGCCGCAGGCGACACGTTCCGTGCCGGAGCAATAGAGCAGCTGGAAGTTTGGGGGGAGCGCGTCGGTGCCGACGTCATTAAGCAACAGGAAGGCTCTGATCCAGCGGCCGTCATGTTTGACGCGCTACAAGCAGCGAAGTCGCGAAAAGTCGATGTACTTATTTGCGATACCGCTGGACGCTTACAAAATAAGGTGAATTTAATGAATGAGCTCGCCAAGGTAAAGCGCGTCATCGAACGCGAGGTGCCCGGGGCACCTCATGACGTATTGCTCGTGCTCGATGCGACGACTGGGCAAAATGCGATGACTCAGGCGAAAACGTTTGGCGAAGCGACCGATGTATCAGGAATTGTATTAACAAAGCTGGACGGGACAGCTAAGGGCGGTATCGTTTTGGCGATCAACCAGGAGCTCGATATTCCGGTCAAATTTATCGGACTCGGCGAACAGGTGGACGACCTTCAACCGTTTCAGGCAGAGCAATTTGTTTACGGCTTGTTTAAGGATATGCTCGAAGAGCCGGAGAGCGAATAATAAGATGGGGCTGTCCCAAAAGGGTTATGAAAATAACCTTTAACGGGACTAGCCCTTTCTATTTTTGTGAGTAAGAGGGAATGCAGCCGCTCCAGGATGGTGGCACGCTTTCTGCAGGCGGGCGTCGAACTAATCGTCACGCCGGTGGGTTTCAACCTTCATGTCGTGATATAGCAAAGAAACCTAGTGGTTAGCCGCAGGACAAACACCCGACTTCCGCCGATTGCGCGTCTCTAGAGTTGCAATAAAGTGTTGAGGAACTCGGGCTATCGCCCACAGCGATAGACAGCCAATCGTAAAAGCTGTATTCATCTAAAAAGAACAACACCTCGAGTCATAATAAAATGTCTCGAGGTTTGCTTACTTAATGGGGTTTTTGAGAATTGAAACATAGCGGGACATTGCGATGGGACTAACCGTATCAATACGACCTTCTCACGCGTACCTTAGTCCAATTCATATTTTAAAGACGGCCAAAGGGCATCACCAGCAAAGCGAACGAAAGCGAACGAAAACGCACGTTCATGACAGAAGTTATCACGCGTCCGGTCGCTTCTAACGGAACCGCCTTTTTCGTTGACTTCAGTTTTCTCATACCGCCGTAAAAAAGGGGTGCAGCTACTCTCCTAAATCGCCCGCCTTTATCAAAGCACAGTTGGCAGTCAACTAAAAAAAGTTGTAATTTCCCAATGTGTTCAGCTTGCAGAAAATTTGCTTTCATTCCTCCCTGTCATCGGGTTCAATATGGACGTGCGTGTGAACAATGTGAAATTTATCAGTCATAAGCTGCTCAATGTTGTCAGCGATCGTATGGCTTTCCTTTACATTCAAATCTGAATCAACCTTGATGACGACATCGGCATAGACAGAGCTCCCGGAATATCGGGCACGCAGCGTTTGAACGCTTTTGACATGCTCAATCTGTTCAATCGTTCTTTTAAATGCTTTGATTTTCTTTTCGCTGAATCCGTCAGTAAGCGAATGGACGGTATGGCGAAATATATCCCACCCTGTTTTACAAATGATCAGCCCTACAATTAAAGCCGTCACGGTATCGATCCAGCCAAGGCGAAATTGGGAGGCGAATATCCCGACAAAGGCACCTAAGCTGACGTATGCGTCTGCCTTGTTATCAGCGGCGACAGCTCTCAGGGCATGGTTATTCAGCCGCTTGGAGAGTTTTATATTATAGCGGTAAACAAGATATAGAATGAGCGCACTCGCTAGGGCAACCCAAGCTGCAATCATATGTGGTGCCGCTTCCTTCGGCGAAAAAAATCGAACGCATCCCTTCAATTAATACTTGCAAGCCAACGGCAAAAATAATAAAAGAAGCGATTAGAGAGGCGATCGTCTCGGCGCGGAAATGACCGTACGGATGGTCGCTGTCCGGCGGCTTTTGCGCTATTTTCAATCCAACTAAGATTGCAATCGCAGCAAACACGTCTGTCGTATTGTTTAAGCCGTCGGCCCGCAGCGCTTCAGAGTGAAAAGTGATTCCTATCGTAAGCTTAATCGCTGCAAGTGACAAAAATGTCGCAATGCTTAACCAAGCACCTTTTTCGCTTTGCTTGAGCTGATTGTGGTTGTGCGTTTCCATGCGATCGCTCCTTTTTAGATTTGGAAGGTGAAAAGCTGTCTCTTCATCCTAGCAAATGAAAATCGTGTGGGTCTATAGCAAAATAGTTCCCACCCTTCACTAAAGCGGCTGCTGACGAATTCTTTTTCCTTCGGCAAACTTAGTTTAAGGCCGCCTTATTTGTCCCTCATAAATGGTAGAAGCTCGCCTTCACTTTCGCCGAATCGATTCAAGCCGTGCTGTCCGATTGTTTAACTAGCAGCACTGGAGAATCCGCTGAGGGCAGTCTCACTTATAGAATACCCGGCTTTGTTAAGCCTCATAATCGCAACTGCGGTTTATTAAGCTTTCATTTTTGTGCTCAGTTCCAACAATCCGCAATGTTTGCTCCCGTGTCGCTCGTCGTTTGCCAAGAAAAAAAACTTGACACACGAAAATCGATACTGTATGATAATGTCTTGTAAAGGAGAATCACTTAACAAGGAGCTGAAGCAGGTGCTTGATAAGACGTTACGGATGAATTACTTGTTCGATTTTTATCAATCGCTGCTGACGCCAAAGCAGCGTCAATATATGGCGTTGTATTACCTTGATGATTTTTCCCTTGGTGAAATTGCCGAAGAATATGATGTGAGTCGTCAGGCTGTTTATGATAACATTAAACGGACAGAGGCGATGCTGGAAGAGTATGAACAAAAGCTTGGCTTGCTTAGGAAGTTTGAGCAGCGTTCTGCTTTGCTGGCGCAGCTACAGCAGGCACTCAAAAGCAACGCGACTCCTGAAGAGATTCTGACTGTAGTGGAATCTCTTGAGAAATTGGACTAGGAGGCGACAAAATGGCATTTGAAGGTTTAGCAGAGCGGCTACAGGATACATTAACGAAAATTCGCGGAAAAGGGAAAGTAAGCGAACAGGATATTAAGGATATGATGCGCGAGGTTCGACTTGCTTTACTTGAGGCGGATGTTAACTTTAAAGTAGTAAAGCAGTTTATTGCCAATGTAAGGGAGAAGGCTCTTGGACAGGAAGTCATGAAGAGTCTGACTCCGGGCCAGCAAGTGATAAAGGTCGTTAATGAAGAGCTTACCGCGTTAATGGGTGGAGAGCAAAGTAAGATTGCCTTGGCTAAAAAGCCGCCGACTGTTGTTATGCTCGTCGGTCTGCAAGGAGCAGGGAAAACGACAACAACAGCTAAGCTTGCCAACCACTTGCGTAAAAAGCAGAACCGAAGTCCTCTTCTTGTGGCTGCCGATGTTTATCGACCAGCAGCGATCGACCAGCTTCAAACACTCGGTAAACAATTGAATATGCCTGTCTTTGCTTTAGGAGACGATGTCAGTCCCGTTGAAATTGCCAAGCAGGCGATTGAGAAGGCAAAGGAAGAACATCATGACTATGTGCTTATCGATACAGCAGGACGGCTGCATATCGACGAAGACTTGATGGATGAGCTTCAGCAAATTAAGGAAATCGCTGGCCCAGATGAAATTCTTCTCGTCGTCGATGCGATGACGGGTCAGGATGCGGTGAATGTTGCCGAAAGCTTTAATGAACAGCTGGACGTAACGGGTGTTGTCCTGACAAAGCTTGATGGAGATACACGCGGTGGAGCAGCTATTTCTGTCAAGGCAGTGACGAATACGCCGATTAAATTCGCCGGTATGGGCGAGAAAATTGACCAGCTCGAGCCTTTCCATCCGGAGAGAATGGCTTCGCGTATTCTTGGTATGGGTGACGTTCTTAGTTTGATTGAGAAAGCCCAGGTCAATGTCGACGAAGAAAAGGCGCGTGAGCTCGAGAAAAAAATGAGAACAATGGATTTTACTTTTGACGATTTTCTCGAACAGCTGGAACAAGTACGTAGCATGGGACCGCTAGATGAGCTTCTCAATATGATGCCTGGGATGAACAAGGCGAAAGATGAAGAATTTACAGGTCGATGAAAAGCAAATTGGCCGAGTTGAAGCGATTGTGCGCTCAATGACAAAGCAGGAAAAACAAGACCCTAGCTTAATGAACGCTAGCCGTCGTCGCCGGATTGCCAAAGGAAGCGGGACATCGATTCAGGATGTCAATCGCCTGCTGAAGCAATTTGAAGATATGAAGAAAATGATGAAGCAAATGACGAATATGTCAGGCGGAAAAGGCAAGAACAAAGGCAAAGGTCTCGGAGGCTTCAAGCTTCCATTTTGATGGAGAAATCGTTTTTTTTCTAGTTGACTCTAGGGAAATTGATGATAAGATAAATTATTGTGAACTATTCATGGAGGTGTCTGTCGAATGGCAGTAAAAATTCGTTTAAAGCGTATGGGTTCTAAAAAGTCCCCATTTTATCGTGTAGTGGTCGCTGATTCACGCGCTCCGCGTGATGGTCGTTTTATTGAGGAAATTGGCACATACAATCCTCTTAGCGAGCCGGCTAAATTTGACATTAAAGAAGATAAGGCTCTTGACTGGATGTTAAAAGGAGCAAAGCCTTCTGACACGGTGAGAAACCTGTTCTCAAATGTCGGCCTAATGAAAAAGCTGCACGACGCAAAAAAAATCAGAAGTAATTCTTCCTAAAGGAGAATGCGAATGAAAGCGTTAGTTGAACACATGGCGAAAGCCCTAGTTGATGAACCTGAATATGTTCGGGTAGACGAACAGCCGGAAGGCTCGACACTTTGCTTACAGCTAACCGTTCACCCGATGATATGGGGCGAATAATTGGTAAGCAGGGTCGGACAGCGAAGGCAATGCGTTCGGTTGTTTATGCGGCAGCAATGGCGCAAAATAAGCGAGTGCGTTTAGACATCGTGGAGTAAGCAGCGCTGAAGAAGGGTGAGGGGAACCTCTCCCTTTTTATTGTCTTATTTTAAGAGCGATTCCTCCGCATACGAATTTTCTTCAACTGATAGAAGGGAGCTCGTTCTTACAGGCTGAGCTGGTTCGTTGCGATTCAATAAAATGTCAATCGGTTCGGGTTCGAAAAATGTGTCGTTAGGAGTGTGACCGATGAAGATTGTGCGAACGGCAGTCGTCAAGCATGTCATGACAGAAGCTAAGAAAGCGCAAATTATTCTTGAATTCCAAGGAGAAATGGATCGTTGCCGGAGAGAATTAGAGCAGCTAGAATTTCAGCTTCATAAAGCAACGAAAGATATGACAAACAGGCATGAGCAGCAGAAGATTCGTCAAAAATATAGACAGGAAATCAGGCAACGCGAGGAAAGGCTAGAAACCATCTCCTTTAAAGTACAACAGTTACATAAACTGGAGTTAGGCTCAGAGATACGGGATGGAACGACGGATATCGTACTCGATCTCAATATCGGCGATCGCTGGTACGATCAAGAAAATCAACTGGAAATCATCATAAAAGATGGACGTGTCCATGAAATTCGCGAAAGTGGGAATCAAAATGACTAGCTGGTTGAGAGTTGGCAAAATAGTAAATACACATGGCATACGTGGTGAAGTACGGGTCATCTCCAATACCGATTTTGCCGAAGAGCGTTATGCCGTCGGTGCACGGTTGATGGTTCAGACGGAAGGGCAGCAAGAGGTTCAGGTCGTAGTAGCCAATCATCGAAAGCATAAGCAATTCGATTTGCTGCAATTTGAAGGCTATCCCACGATCAACGATGTCGAATGGTTGAAGGGCTGCACGTTATTTGTATCAGCAGCCGATTTGCATGAGCTTGAAGAGCATGAATATTATTACCATGAGATTATCGGCTGTACGGTTGTCACTGAGCAGAATGAAGCTCTCGGCAAGGTGAAGGAGATTCTTGCAACCGGTGCAAACGATGTCTGGGTCGTTCAGCGTTCAAACGGAGAAAAAGACCTTTTGCTGCCATATATTGAAGATGTTATTAAGGAAATTGATATTTCCAAAAAGACGATTCGCATCCATTTATTAGAGGGCTTACTCGAATGAGAATTGATATTCTAACGCTGTTTCCAGACATGTTTACAGGTGTTCTTAACAATTCTATATTAAGACAGGCGCAAGAGCGCTCACTAGTTGACTACAACGTCGTCGATTTTCGGCAATTTGCAAATAATAAGCATAAAAAGGTCGACGATTATCCGTATGGTGGCGGTGCAGGAATGGTACTGCAACCTCAACCGATTTTCGATGCTGTCGATAATGTAACGCAGCAGTCGAATGATACGCCACGCGTCGTCCTGCTCTGTCCCCAAGGCGAACGGTACACGCAAAAGAAGGCAGAGCAGCTGTCACAAGAAAACCATCTGATCTTAATATGCGGGCATTATGAAGGCTATGACGAACGAATTCGTAAGCATTTAGTCACAGAAGAGATTTCAATCGGTGATTACGTACTAACTGGGGGCGAGCTAGGAGCGATGGTCGTGACAGACAGCGTCGTTCGCTTACTGCCCGGAGTGCTTGGAAATAGTGAATCAGCTGTTACTGACTCTTTTTCTACTGGCTTACTTGAGCACCCTCAATATACGAGGCCTGCAGAGTTTCGCGGGATGAAGGTGCCGAAAGTGCTGCTTTCTGGACACCATGAAAACATTGAACGCTGGCGTGAGCGCGAATCGGTAAAAAGAACCTTGGAAAGCGCCTGATCTTCTTAATTCTCGGGAGTTGAGCGAGGAAGAGCAAAAGTGCTGAAAGATTTTCAGAAAGAGCATAAAAAGCCTTGAGATCGCCGTTTGACTATGATAATATGATCGTTGTGGCTTATGCCCGTAATTACGATGTTCCGCTGTCGCGTATTAGTTGTGGCAAGAGCATCTGTATGGAAGGAGTGGAATTATACGATGAGCAACATTATCCGTGAAATTACAAATGAGCAGATACGTACCGATCTTCCCGCTTTTCGTCCAGGAGACACTTTACGTGTTCATGTAAAGGTCGTGGAAGGAACTCGTGAGCGTATTCAAATTTTTGAAGGCGTTGTAATCAGACTCCGTGGAACCGGAGTAAGTGAAACGTTTACTGTTCGCAAAATCTCTTACGGTGTAGGTGTTGAACGTACATTCCCATTACATTCACCGAAAATCGCTGAGATTGAAGTGAAACGCCGTGGTAAAGTACGTCGTGCGAAGCTTTACTACTTGCGTAACCTACGCGGTAAAGCAGCGCGTATTAAAGAAATTCGATAAGCGGAAAAGTAGCAAATACAGGTGCCGTTTTCAATGAAAAGAAAAAAAAGAGTGTTTCTCAGTGATGAGGGCGCTCTTTTTGCGTTGATAAAACATTTAATGTAACGAAAATAAGACGTCTTGATTTGTGCGGGATTGAAAAGGGAGCTGGTAGAAAAGCGTATTTGGCTTGTAATATTCGCGTTGTAAACATGAACAATGATTTTTACTTGATTCGTCGGGAAAGCAGAGGGATTCGTCTGGAGAGAGGGAAGATTCGTCGGGAGAGAGCCAGGATCCGCCGGGAGAGAGTCAGGATTCGCCGGGAGAGGGCCGGGATTCGACA
>BAXO01000050.1 GCA_001310555.1 Bacillus sp. JCM 19058 | reverse complement strand
CAAGAAATGACCATCGACACCGGTACAAACACCTTCATTCCACGCTCACGATACCGCTCATATATTTTCTTCCTTTGAAACAAATTAGCACTATTAACTGAATAAGTCGGGATTACTGCTTCGATAAACGCTTTGGAAGAGGAGGTCGAGTCACCTTGATGAGGATGAGGTACATGAAGAAAGCCGGCTGTAAGAGCTTGACCGTATCGCTTCAAAAGCTCCTTCTCTTGCGGCTGATAAATGTATAAAAATGTATGCTCCTGATCCGTTAGCTTTAAAACAAGAGAGCGATTGTTGATTTCTTTAGCTGACAGCTCTCCTTCCTAATCGGCGGGAGTCTGGTTTAGCACATGGATAAATACTTCGTCTTCCAAAGAAAAGGCATCGCCTTCTTTCAGGTAAGCAACCGGGACAGGCTGCTCACTCAGCAAATGGCGAAAGCTTATACGTGTCCGTGACATGTTCGACTTTTGGTATAAAAAACTGCTCAATCGGCGGCCCCCCCAATAAGGTCAAGTAGCCCCCAAGAGACCCCATAAACGGCTAGCATTACCAGCATTCGTCAAGGTCTCTGTAAAGTTTAAACCGCACTTGCTATTTACTTTTACGTTCAGCATAGTCGAGCAATGGTTAGTAGAACTAATTCCAGTTAAATAAATCATGTAAAGCCGCTCAATTGAGCAGAAAGCACCTTTAAATTAGAAGTCGATACAGCTGCAGCACCGTAAGAAAGTGCTTCTTGAGCGGCTTCCTCGTTCAAGATCAAACTACCCGATACGATCGGAATCCTGATTGCTTCTCGAGGTCTCATCAATCGTTTTAAGAATAGGTGCTTATTTCCCGCTATAAAAAAAGCTTCTCGGATGTCACTTAGCCGTTTAACAAGTTCATTGCACGGCTCAAAGAGATGCGACATTCCCGCTCATCTGATTGACCTTTTACATTTGCTTGAGGGGTAAAATGATTCATTTGGCCGCTTACAGTCCGTCCATGCTCGAATAAGGCTGAATCGTTAAAATCCATAGCAGCAATGTTAATGTCATTCTCGGAAACATCGATAAGGCGAATGGCAGGCACATCAAGGCATGCGGCTAGCTGGACAAACGTCCAGTTATGCTGCTTCACTATTGAGTCGATATGAGTATGGCCATTAAAATAAACGCCTAAGCCTTGCTTTTGCTTAAGAATACGCCACATATCAATCGATGGATGAATAGAGCCTTTTCCACTTCAGACCTTTTCGTCGTTTGATAAACAGGATGGTGAGCAAAGAGGAACAACGGTTTTGTTCCAGAGTCCTGAACGACTTGCTCGAGCCAAGCTAATTGTTCTTCGTCTACCCAGCCGCCCCAATCCTCATAATTCATTTCTTTCGCCGTATCGATAAACGCTAATACGCCTAAGTCTGTTGTAATCGAATGGTAGCGCAATTGGCCAGTTTGTTTTAATACATCCTGCCTTCTTTGTGCATACAAATCATGGTTTCCAAGAACATGGACAAAGTTCCTTTGATTCCGTCTTAATAGATGGTAAACCGACTCCAGCTCTTCCTGTAAACCGTAATGGGTTAAATCACCTAATGAAATGTGGTAATCTCCTTCCTGTTCGAGGAATTTGTCCAAAAAAATGTTGAAAAAAAAGCTTTGTCTGGCCTCAGCAATACCTGATACACCTTGATCAATTGCCGGAAAATGCAAATCTCCTATTAATACGAGCTTCATAGAGTTGCCCTCCCCTCAGGCTTTATTCTCATTTTATGCAAAGTACTTTAAATTACGATAAAGAAAGGATAAAGGTTTTGTTAAACTGTTCCAGGGTAAAGAAAAGTAGAGTCTTAACACGCTTCAAGCCAGGCAGTCTTGAAGAAAAGATGCGAGTTAGACGAGAAGAGGACAAGCCCATAGGTTGTTCATTCATACTCCCAGCCAAAGCCCATGGGTGGCATTCAGTGTAGCTTGGCCCAAAATCATATATGAGTGGCTTAAAAGCAATACTAACGAATATACCATGAAATAAGGAGTGTCTACGATGCAATTTATTTGGGGACTTTGTGGAATCCTCGTCTTAGGTGGAATTGCATGGCTCATTTCTATTGACAGGAAGTCAATTAACCTCCGCACGGTTATCAGTGCTTTGATTTTACAAATTGCGTTTGGCTTCATCGTTTTGAAGTGGGAGTTCGGGCGAACGCTCTTTGGCTATGTAATTAATTTCATTGAAGCCGTGATCGGCTCATCGCAAGCGGGAATTGAGTTCATCTTTGGCGATCTCGTGTCAGAAGGAGTATTTGTTTTTGCGATACAAGTGCTTCCTGTCATTATTTTCTTTTCTGCCTTGATCTCGATTTTGTACCATATTGGGGTGATGCAATGGATCGTCCATATTATCGGCTCCTTTTTCACCTGGCTGCTAAGAACGAGTAAAACGGAGTCAACCGCTGCCGCCTCGAACATATTTTTAGGTCCTTATGAATCAGCACTGGTGATCAAGCCCTACGTCGAAAAACTGACTCGTTCAGAGCTTTTCACCGTTATGACTTGCGGGATGGCGACAGTTGCTGGTTCAGTATTTGCCGGATATGCCGCACTCGGAATTCCGATAGAGTATTTGCTCACAGCAGCTCTTATGGCCGCGCCGTCCGGTTTACTTTATGCGAAAATCGTCGTTCCTGAAAGAGAAAAAGCGCGTGGCGAGCAGTTCAAGCTCTCGACAGAACGCGAGTCGAAAAACATTTTTGATGCAGCTGCTACTGGAGCAAGCGATGGTATGCGCCTTGCCTTGACGATTGCAGCAATGCTAATCGCCTTCACTTCATTAATCGCCCTGTTAAATCTCGGTATCGGCCTATCGGAAGTTTATTTGGGTATCCGGAGCTTTCGTTGGAAACGATTTTTGGATATATTTTTGCCCCGTTGTCCTTTCTGATTGGTATACCTTGGGATGAGGCGGTAAGTGGTGGTTACTTTATCGGGATTAAATTTGCGATAAACGAATTTGTCGCCTATATTGAGTTCGCCGAGCACCTGGATGGCTTTTCGGAGAAAGCCCTCGTAATTATTAGCTTCGCCTTGTGTGGCTTCGCCAATATTGCAGGTATCGCAGGAGCGATCGGAGGGCTTGGTGGAATCGCTCCTTCTCGTCGCTCGGAAATTGCGCAGCTTGGCATCCGTTCTTTAACAGCTGCCACGTTAGCGAACTTGTCGAGCGCAGCGATTGCCGGCATGTTTATTTTTTTAAACGAGCATGTTGCTCGATATTTTAAAGGAATGGGGAAATAAAATGGCACAAGACAGAGTAATTATTGACACGGACATTGGCAGCGATATTGATGATGCGATGGCTCTCGCCCTTGCCTCCCGCTCAAAAGAAATAGTCATCGAAGGAATTACTACCGTTTACGGTGATGTCGACTTGAGGGCAAAGCTTTCTCGGAAGCTCCTTCATATCGGCGATCGCGATGATGTAGCCGTCTATGCTGGAATTAACCAGCCTTTACTCCACAATCGTGACATTTGGATGGCTGGACACGAGGGAGAAGGCGTCCTGACAGAAGATGATCAAATAACATACGAAAAGGAGCATGGCGTCGATTTTATTATCGACACCATTATGCAAAACAGCGGTGAAATAACGATAGTGGCGATCGGGCCATTAACGAATATCGCAGCAGCGATCGTCCGCGAGCCTAGAATTGTCGAACATGTGAAGGAGATCATTCTGATGGGCGGAGTCACCCGGCTAGGCGTTAATGCCTTAACCTTACCGAAGAATGAGCACAACATTCGCTGCGATCCTGAGGCCGCTTCCCTCGTCTTTCGCAGCGGTGCGCCTATTGTTATGGTAGGCTTGGACGTCACGTACCAAGTAACGATTGACAAATCGGATCGTGATCGCCTCATGGCAACCGGAGAGCCACTTAATTTATTGCTCGTCAAACAGCTCGATCGATGGCTTGAATTCATCGAAGAGGATGTCACACTTATGCATGATCCGTTAGCCGTTTCGTTATTGATCGATCGAAGCATCGTTCGTACGGAGCGAATGAAAGTTCATGTCGATTACGATCATCGTCAGCTGACGGGTCAAACGGTTGCATTACCGGACGAACACGGAAATGTTGACGTCTGTCTTGAAGTAGACAGCGAAAAGTTCAGGCGAATCCTGCTCGAAAGGCTGCTAGGCAAATAACCGCTTATTATCCTATTCAAGTAGGAGGAGAGGGAGCCGAGAAATATCGACCAGCTTCCCGGCCACTCTTTTTCTTTCAGCTTCTAGAAGTCACATCCTATCAAGCTATATAAGGAGGCAGGAAATGTCTGCCTCCTTTCTATCTCCGCACACATAAGAGGCAAGCGCCTTGTTTACGCTTTTCTCCGTTCAACAAGATTAATACCGACGCCCATACAAATCACTCCGATGAGCAAAAGCTTGGCTACCGGTAACAGCACTTCTGACAAGTCTGTATTCGATGAGAGCATCATTAATATGTCCATCGCATGTGTAATCGGAAAGATCTCTGCAACGGCAAGAATTACTGGATTTGTTATCACTCCCGGCGGCATATAGGCTCCAGCCAGCAACGGCATAATTGGAACAACGGACGGAAAGACCATGTAGAAATGCTCCGGCGTCTTCAAAATTCCGGTGAACAGCATCACCATGGCCACAGTCACTAACGTGTACAATGCGGCAATGAGCAATACCATACCAAAGCTTTCACCGAAGCTGTAACCAAGCCCAAAGAATATGAGTAAAATGATCATAATCTGAAGAAACCCGATTACAGAACTGTAAAGCAAATGTCCTAAATACATTTCTGTTTTCCGAACAGGAGATAGAATCACCCGATTCCAAACCCCACTGACCTTTTCCGCAGTAATCGCATTAACCTTGAAGCCGATTGTGAAAATAGCCAAAAATAACGTAAACGCGTAAAGGAGCTGAAGCTTCATATCATGCGATTCGAGCACTCCACCATCAGGTGAGTTAGTTTCGAGTGTTAAAGGCGGGTTCTCGAGATAAGAGCGAACCTCTTCCCGGAAGTTGGTTAAATTCCCTTTCTGTTCCACTGCAGCTCTAAGCTGCAACTCTTCCGTATAAACCTGGTATAAATACCGCTCAACAACTTGTACATTGGCATTCTCGACTGCAACGATAAGCTGGTAATTATCGTGCAACAATTGAACAGCCAAGTCCTTTCTACCTTGGCGAACATCGTCACGGGCGGCTTCTTCGTTTCTTAGCCTGAATTCAAAGGCTTCGCTTTGATTGAGCAGCTCAATCCATTCGGTCTCTTCTTCATATTTTAATTCTTCGCTGCTAAATACATCAATAATCAGCTTGCTCTCAGTCATTCCGCCAAACATTAAGGTGGCAATAATACTTAGCCCGAAAAACAGTGGAACGATGTAAGGAGAGCGCTTTTCCTTCATCCATTGGGCAAGAAATACCGGTAACATTATATTCGCCCCCTTCTTGGAAAGATCCAAATACTTAGACTAATTAAGAGCAGTGCGAACAAGAGCAATAGCATAATCGGAATCATCAGCTGTGTATAATCCTCTTGCTGAACCCATTGGGTATATATTGATATGATAAGACCATTTGGCGTCCATTCACCGACCTGCCTAAGCCAGTCGGGTAAGGCGAATACCGGCGTAAAGCTTCCGCCAATCACCCCAAAAACAATGATGATAATCGTAGCTATCGACAACGCCACATTATGATCCTTGAGTCGGAAAAAAAATGGCTGTAAACAATGAGGCCATTGCCGCGACAAAGATTGACAAGCGACAAGAATCAAAATGAGGCCGAGCCAGAACGTCAGTTGGCGCCCAGAAAATAGATTCAAAGTGATTTGAGTAAATAAAAAGACAAACGTAGTCTGCAATAAGACTAAACAAACGGTCGAGCTGAATTTTCCGGAAAGGTAATAAAGAGGATGCCTCCCTACTAGCAAAATGCGGTTAAACACGTGCTCCCTTTTCTCAGTAATCGCCTTTGTCGCCGTCGTCAGTGCAGTAAAAAAAAGGAAAAATGACGCCCATAGCCATCGTAAAATATTGAAAAGATGTGAGCATCTCTACCCCCGGAACCTTTTCAATCCCTCCAAGATTCCCCTCCACAGGTGGTTGAACCTCTTCTCCCAATACTTGGTGAAGCACAGTTTGGAAATTTACAGTTCCAATAAATCCATCAAGCATGTCATTAAGAACATCAACCTCAAACGATGAATTTTCAGCGACTAACTTTAAAGCGGCACCGCTCCCTTCACCTAAAAGCATTTTGTTTAAGGCTGCTAACGTGAAGCCTTCAGGAATCGTAATAATCGCAATAACCTCTTCTTCCTCCAACTGTTTCAGAGCATTGTCTGCATCAAGTTCAACGAGCGTCAGCCATTCTGTTACTTGTTCATCACCAAACAATTGATTCAGCATCCCAATGACAGATGCTTGTTCTGCCATTCCCCGAAAAAAAGCCTCGTCACCCTCGGCGCTTCCGCTTTCCAGGAATTGTCTAATTCCGTCCGCTTCATCATCTTCATTCACTAAAGCAACGGTCATTTCCAAAGACTCGACCGGGTTTTCAACCCAGCTTGGCATCATAAAACCGAGAACAATAATGAGAACAATCGGAGTAATTAGAGAAACGAGCATTTCCTTCCGATCGCGCCAAAATAGTAAAAAAAATCCTTTATAAAAAAATGGACCCAATGCTCTCTCCCCCTCAATCTCTTAATGTTCTGCCAGTCAAATGGAGAAATACATCCTCCAGGCTTGGTGTTTGAACATGAATATTAACAATTCTGCAATCTTGTCGCTCTGCCGCCTGCACAACAGCTGAGAGAATATTGCTGTTCTTTTTCACAATGAGCTTTAAGCCCGTTTCTGTTTCTTCTACCTGTCTAACCGGCTCTAGGACTTGTAACGCCTCAATCAGACTTGCATTTGGGGCGTCCAGCTGTAAAAGCAGCGTATCCTCGCCGGACAAAATTTGCTGCAATTCATTTTGCGTTCCTGAAGCAATCACCCGACCATGATCCATAATGTACATTCTTGTACAGAGCTGCTCGACCTCCTCCATATAATGGCTCGTATACAGGACGGTCGTGCCTCTTTCGCGATTCAACAACCGTACAGTTTCAAGGATATGGTTACGGGATTGGGGATCAATACCTACAGTCGGTTCATCCATGATGACGACCTTAGGGTCGTGGAGGAGAGCGGCAGCAATATTAATCCGGCGCTTCATCCCCCCAGAGAACGTTTTAATCAAATCTTTTTTTTCGTTCGCGAAGGCCAACTAACTCTAGCACTTCCTCAATCTTTTCCGCCAGCTGCTTTCCTCTCAACTTATAGATTTGGCCAAAAAACTTTAAATTCTCAAAAGCAGACAGCTCTTCGTAAAGGGCAATCTCTTGTGGAACGACTCCAAGAACGTCGCGAATTTTTTTGTGGGTACTTTACTATACTTTCTCCATTAAGCTGGACATCTCCAGAGGTCGGTTTCATCAACGACGAAATCATTGATATCGTCGTTGACTTCCCGGCCCCATTTGGTCCCAGTAGTCCAACCGATTCGCCCTTACTTAAATAGAGGCTTGCATTTTCAACAACTGTTTTTCCATTAAACCTTTTTGTCAGCTCTGATGTTTCGATCATCGGCTTCCACCTCTTCTTCCAAAATTATATTCATCGTCATAAAAGAATCTTCAAAAAGCTTGTAATTGCTAGCTTTTCTGTGCAGTGTTCTGACGAGATTCAATACGCTCTCATGCTTGGGTATGAACGAAGTGAGAAAGACTATATAAAAAATTCCCTTGACGTGCAGTAATCATCGGTGGGGGAGTTTCCCCTTTTATAACCATTCGCTTGATTAGAAGCAATTTCCTCTCCCCGCCGCGTCGGTTCACTTCTTTAAGTATAAAAAAAAAGACAGTGCTCCCACTGTCTTCCGACTATAATGATCGTAAAAAACATGACCTCCGTCACGGTCTCCTTCGTCATATGATTGCTCCATGTCTCATCTTAAACATCCGATCAATTAGTTTAACGGGTCAAACTAAACAAGGTTATGGCGAATCGCATAAATAGCGAGCTGCGTTCGATCACGGACATCCAGCTTGTCAAGCACTTGGCTAATATGGTTTTTCACTGTCCCAACGGAAATATCCAGTTCCTGCGCAATTTCACGATTGCTGCGTCCTTCTCCGATTTGTCGGACGATTTCAAGCTCTCTCTTTGTTAAATCAGGATGAACAGAAGGTGCTGTCGGCTTGAGGAGTCGGGGGACCACCTTGGCCGCGACCTGCTCTTCCAGAGAGAGTCCACCATCCATGCAGCTACGAATCGCTCCGATTAACCGTTCTGGTTCAGCATTTTTTTAGCATATAGCCGTTAGCCCCTTGGCTGAGGGCTGAAAGGGCATACTCATCATCATTAAACGTCGTTAAAATAAGGATTTTAAGCTCAGGCCAACGCTTTCGGATTCGCCCGGTAGCCTCTAGCCCATCCATAACAGGCATTCTAATATCCATGATCACGAGATCGTATTCGTTTTGCTCGCATAAGCGAAGGGCTTCCTCTCCGTTCCCTGCTTCACCTGTGACCAGTAGTTTCGCATCGGTTTCAATCATCATTTTCAAGCCGTGGCGAACCATTGCTTGATCCTCTGCCAACAGGATTCTTACCATCGTTTTCACCCCTTCCTTCCGTATCCGGCTAGCTAACATCAAGCGGAAACGTTCCTTCAACAATAAAGCGTGTCTTACTCTCCATAATTTCAAGCTTGCCATCAATCGCATTCATCCGCTCACGCATGGAAGCCAGGCCAAAGCCTTCACGGAATCCTGATTCAATAGGGATCGGATTCGCAATCACAAAACGAAAGACACGGCCCGAGGGAGCTTCCAGACTGATTTCAATTTGTTTGGACTGGCTATGCTTGAGAGCATTCGTCAAGGCCTCTTGTACTGCGCGATAAACCATAATAGCCTGTTCATGATTTAAGGCAGTGGATAACACGCCTTCACCAATCGAAAAATTAATGCGAACGAGGCTCTCTGCTTCAAGCTGAAAAATTAAATCGAGGATTGCCTGTATTCCCTTCGGCTCTTCCTGATTCAGCGTTCTAACCCCTTTACGTGTTTCGGACAAGCTGTCCTCCGCTAACCGTTTTAATTGCTCAACTTGCTTCCTCGTTTTACCCGTTGATTGGAGTCTGAGCACTTCAAGCTGCATAAGCAACGCCGTCAAAGAATGCCCGAGCGAATCGTGTAGATCGCGCGCAATTCTCGTCCGTTCCTGTTCGCGAATCATTTTCTCTCCTGCGGCCTTGTATCGCTTTAAGTGGCGGTATTCGCTAAATAGTGCTTCCTTTGTTAGACTGACTTCCTCGAGCTGACCCTTTTGTATACGAAAATATATCGAACTCGCTCCGATAATGAGCGCATATAGGAAAAGAAATTGCAAGGACAGGCCAGCTGTAGCAAGAGCGCTAAATAATGATGCTGCGAGTAGGATTAAGCCTCCCGTGATCATGAAAATTACGTCAGGTAGACGATAAGCTGCTTTTCCGATAAGAAGTGTCAGTATTAAGAGGACGTAAAGAGATGTCGATTCATTTGGAGCTGTCCAAAACGTAACGACAACGATTGCTGCCGCCACAACTATGAATGCTGCGAGCAATTTTGGGCGATTGCGAAAAAGGGGGGCAAGAAAGAACAAAACAAAGAATAATCCACACCCGAGCAGCTGTGGACCCTGAACGCTAAGAGCTTCACCACTGAGCAAAGCAGTTGCCCAAACAATGCCAAATAATCCAACCCAAAACCAGAAAAAGTACACAGAGCTGCTCCCTTCACCAACGAATTTCCTTTATGATAACAAAAACAATTTCATGATTACACTGGCGGCGCCATTCGAACGTATGAAAAACGCTGCCGCTTTCTCCGCAGAAAGCTACCAACAGTCTATTGAGGCGTTAAAAAAAAGAGTGACGAACGTTGCAGAAGTCTGGATGCTTTTGTAGCTATTTCATCTCATCGCAAGGCTAAATTGACGTGGTCATCGAATATAATTATCCAGAAATCTCATGGTGTTGACCTGCTTCTGACTTTTAGAAACTTTAATGCTCTCCTTCATATTCCAGCAGCCAGCAATCTCTGTAGCTTCCCTCATGCCACTCATGCTCCGGTAAAAACTTCTTTTTCACAAACCCGCATTTTTCATATACATGTAAAGCGCGATTATTCGCTGCCTGCGGATCCATAACAATCCGCTTTGCTTCTTCAGAACAGATCAAATAAGCAACCATCGAGCGAATCAGCTTCGTACCAATTCCCCGATTCCAGTAAGCGGTCTCTCCAATAAACTGATCGAGACCGAAGATCGGCTCTTCTTCTGGACTGTATCCATACGCCAATGTATCTTCTGATGCCAGCTCATAAAATTGAATGTAACCGATTGGAGTTCCGTCATATTCCACAATACACGGGATAAGCGTTTCATCCTTTTCAAAAAAAGTGCTTTCGTACCATCTCAAGATTATGGGGTCGGTCTCTCCCCTCATAAAACGCTAAAACCTTCGGATTACTTAACCACTTGACTAGCAATTCTGCATCGGTTGCCTCCAGTTTCCGTATCCTTAACTCCCCGTCCGTATATATCGTCATGGAACACCTCTTTCCTTAGCCTACTATAACCTTCGTATACTTTTCCGGCTCCTCCAATCGCAGGAAATGCGCACTCTCTTTCAAGCTTTTTGGCGCTGATAAAAGGCCTCGCACTGCTTGCTAACCGTAACAGTCTTAAGCTCCGTGCAATAAAGTGAGCGATAGGTTACTGTCGATAAACGTTCCCTCCTCCGTTCACAGCTCGGAACGCAATACGCCGCGTTGACCGCTGGCGATAACGCGCAGGCTTTCGGACGCTTCGCTTAATGGAGACAGCTCGCTCCTGAGCCACCGTGGGGATAAAACAAGACATCCTCGTTTTGCGTGTCCAATTTCTCAGGTAAAACAGCTTTTTTTTCCGCACGATTACCCCATATCAAGCTCGATCTTTCCTAGCATTTCCTCCGCGAATCGGATCAGTGCTTCTTGGCTTATTTCAACCGCCCGAACAGCGCCATCGTATGCATCCAGGCACGGTTGAATGACGGCTCTAGCTTGGGGCGGCAACTCACGTATCCCCCATTCTCCGCCCTCTCTTTTCGAAGCGGCAACGCCTTCACGTAAAAAAATACAATACTCTGCACAGGTTCAGAACGTAATAAACCGGGTTTTCCGCAATCTCCTCAGGCGCTTGCTCCACGTCGTTCATAATCGATTGAATGACGTACTTTCGTTCAATTGGGTGAAAGAGCAGTTGTGCCTTAGGGCCATATAATGATTTCCCGCGGTGATAAATTACAAAGAAGTGAGCGGCTAGGTCCGGATCGCCCGATCCACTGCAAACATAGTCCTCATCTGTTCGATAGCGTTCTAAATGTGAAGGAGAGAAGTGAAGTTCATAAGGAGTCGGATAAACAAAATCGTCGATAACCGCCTGTAAAACAATGCTTAATTCAAGTCCGCCTTGATTCGGGAGCTGCTCATTGAATCCAAGTAAGTATTTGGCTATTTGTTTTTTTTGTATTGAACGACAGCAGTGTCTTTACGACAATCACTAAGTCAATGTCGCTCGTCTTGGAATTGAAGCATCCCATAGCCAAAGAACCATGCAAATAAATACCGACAAGGTTATCGTTTAACGCCTGTTTAAAATAAGCGGTTATTTCAGTGAGTGCAGGCTTCGGCTCGAATTGGCTCATGTTTTCACAGCCTTTACTATTAAAAAGTGGGGCTGACGCGACAATTTTCGGAACGTTTCTGGATTCTTATTGCGTAAAGCCTCTGTCGGCTGTGGTTCAATAAGTGAATCGAGCTGAAAAAAAAGTGCATGTCATATTTACGATCTCCTGTAAGGGCCTGCGGTAAAATAGTACTTCAACTTTGTCTGAACCACACTTCCATAAGTCAACAACCTGTTCAACCTCGAAATACGCCTTTTCCCTAGACATGGAAAGATCCATCAAAGGATGATGAACGGAGAAGAGCAGCGTCCCATTTTGTTTCAGCACACGCGATAGCTCGCTAAATATGCGGTCCCAATCCTTTACATAATGGAGCACGAGTGAGCTCACAATGAGATCAAAGCTCTCGTTAGCAAACGGTAACGGCTCTGCCAAATCGAGGCAGTGAATAGTTGCCGCCCCTTTGGTCCGTCTCTTTGTCGCCGCAACCATTTCTGGACTGATGTCAAACGCTGTTACTTTCGCCTTGCGTTGCAAGAAGTATGCTGTGTACCAACCGCTGCGCAGCCAGCGTCAAGGACCGATAAACCGGTCAAATCAGCTGGTATCTGCTCGAGCATTCGCGGGCGTTCGTAATCGATGTTGTAATGGTTCCGTCTGTCCACCTCATGTTCATAGCTGGATGCGAGTCGATTGTACGCTTCAATTATGCGCTCCTTCATCTCAAAGTTCCGCTAGCATTCGTTCGTATTCTTCACAAAGCGCCGTAATTTCACGCAGCTTTACTAGCTGATTTAGCCATGTTTCCGGGATCGCTGCAACCCCGAAGTAAAGACCCGCCAACCCTCCGGTTACTGCAGCGATCGTGTTGTTATCCTCGCCTAAATTAACCGCCTTCAGCACCGCTTCCTGATAGCTATTACTTGTCATTAAGCTCCATAGCGCGGCTTCCAGCGTGTGGACAACATAACCCGTAGACTCAATTTCGTTTTCTGACAAGGTCGAGATATCACCATTGACGATTCGCTCGAATCGGTCGAGTTCAGAATCATTAGCGAGCTGAGCGCGAATGATTGATTGAGTCTTCTGATAACTTTGCTGCATATCAGCCCCTTCTAACAGCTGAATCGCAAATTCCATATATAGGATGCATGCAAAAATAGATGTCGGATGACGGTGGGTTAATGACGAAACCTTTTTTTACCGTCTCTTTTCTTTCGGTAAACGGCTTGTTCTTTAAATAATATGCTAACGGTAATATTCTCATCAACGAGCCGTTGCCATTGCTATATTCCCCGTCTCCTCCCGCCAGCTCCGGGGCTTCTGGCTCCTGCTCCAGCCTCAGAATGGCTTCCGTCGTCAATATCCCTATATCAAAAACGTCTCCATGGGGCGTCCAAACTCCTTCGTGTAGCCAGCTGACAAACTTTTCTGCCAGATTAGTCGTGTTCACTCCACGCGATTGCACGAGACTATCAAGCAAGCATAAAGTTAGTGAACTATCATCTGACCAAGTTCCGGGAGGTTGATTATGCGTTCCATAACCGATCATATCGACAATCGGTTCCTTAGCCAGTACCTCTCTTTTTTTGAAATTCTGCCGGGACACCGAGCGCGTCTCCAACACAAAATCCGAGAATTCCGTCCTTTACCTTCATCAACTCATCCCTTTCGTTCTATACTATTCGGTAATCGTTAGTTTAACGTTTTCTTCATCAGCATGCAACGTTGCCATCCCGCCAATCGGAAAAGTGAACATTGGGGAGGTGTGGCCAAAGTCGGCATCAACGACTACCGGAATATGTGCCAATTCCCGTTTCGTCTCAATAATTTTAGCAAGCTGCTCGTTACTCATTTTCGAATTCTTTTGAAAGCGGCCAATAACGATTCCCTTTACGCCTTCAAAGCCGGGTTGATGGAGGAGAGACTGCAAATCACGGTCAAAGGTCGGAGGCTGAGACTCTTCATCATCCTCAAGGAACAGGATCGCATCGTTTAAAACAGGCATATATTCGGTACCTTGTAACAGGTTGAAGGTACACAAATTCCCGCCGATAATAACCCCTTGCGCCTCTCCATGGAAAATGGCACGAGGTCCGTCGTTTTTTTTATAAAGCTACGCTTTTCCTGATTCAAGTACCACAAATCATCGCTCCATTCCTTAGCAGGCAGAATGCCATACTCCCCCTCCTCCATCATCACTTGCTGAAAGGCCTCTATTGTGTATTCATTGCCGTGCAGCATTCCAAAGGTAGAAAAGTGTGGACCCGAGTAGCTGCTGAGCCCGGTTTTCGCATAAATGGCATTGGACAATGCCGTAATATCAGAATAACCACATAATCGCTTCGGGTTTTCCTTTATGAGCGAATAGTCAAGATGACGTAACAGCTGATTACAATTATATCCACCGATCGTTGTCAGAATGCCTTTAACGTTCGGATCAAGAAACGCTTGATGCAAATCGGTAACTCTTGACTCGATAGACGCAGATAAAAATTCGTCCGCTTCAAAAGCGTGTTCTGAAAAGGTAACAGTAAAACCGAGCTGTTCAAGCCGGTTCTGTGCTAACTCCCTCTGCTCAGGGGCAATCATTGATAAACTGCATGAAGGGGAAATGATCCGGATTTCATCGCCAGCTTTAAGCTTTTTGGCTTTCATGGGTGCTTCCTCTTTTCAATAAAATAGCGTCGACGATTCTAGCAGGAGTGGCTAAGCTCGTATCTAACAAATACGGTCGGTTTTCTTCCTTATTCTTAAGCTGGTTCAGTAAAAAAAGGGAACGATCGATTAATTGTCGGTCGCCTCGACTAGTCAGCCTCTCCATCAGCACTTGCTGCTCAGCTGTTAAAATTACATAATTGAGCTCAACACCTCGCTCAGTAACTTTTTTTGCAAAACCAATCGTACTCCTCTTCAACAATATAATCAATCACAACGTCGTAACCGTTCGCGAGCGCATTTTTCGTTAGGGAAAGGATATTCTCCCAGGTAAACGCCAGACGCTCTCCCCATTCTGGCTCTTTACGCCCGTTGAACAAAGCAAAGAGCTGATCTCCCTCGATTAAAATGGACTGATTAAGCTTACTTGCGAGCAGTCTTGCTACAGTTGACTTTCCAGTACCGCACGGACCGGAGATTAAATAAATTGCTTTTTCATTACTTTCCATTTGAACCTTCCTTTCCTAGCTGTTCCTCTAAATATTGCATGAGCATGTTTCGATCGGTTTCGACGCTTTCTTTCCCAAGCGAAGTCGCTGCTTCGGAAAAATAAAGTGAGACGAGCTCGACTAAAGCAGTTGAAATGCTTTCATGCTCCAATGTAATTTCGTAGCTTTTTTTAAGCTCTTGGACAGCCGACGTTTCGATGTGATCAATTTTCTTTTCAAAATCCTCCCGAATCCCGTGCTGAAGACAAATCATTTTTATCATTTCCTGGCGGATGACATGAATATCCTGCAAAGCTTTTAGCAGTTGGCCCCGCTTCAGGCAGTGGTCGCATAGTGGACGAATTGCCAAAGAAAGCTCAAAGTCTGTTCTATCGTTTGTTCGAGCTTTGGAAGCTGGCGCTCAGCCAATGTTTTTTTCAAGCTGCCGCTGCGAGCTTTGTTCGTGATCAAAAAAAACCTTCCAATCGGGCTTGGTCGCTCTTAACTGTGCCATCGACCATACCCCTAAATCGAGTTCGAGATAATGGTCTAGAAAAAAGCAGCTGACAATAATATCCTTCCTATGATGATACACTTTTTGCTTCAAAATAGAGTAGTGCTCGTTTAAAAATCCGGCACAAGCTTCCTGCACTGCTGCTACATCCTCTTTCTCTTTAGCGACGAGAAGCACGTCCAAATCAGAATATTGATCCGTGAATCCGCGTGCTCCTGACCCGACGAGTATAAAGCTTAAAACATCGGGTCTCTTTTTGGAAAATGCAACTAAATCCGCTAGCAGCGTTTCTCTATCTGCAGAGGTATACATAAATATCCCCTCCTTTCCGTATCAATACCCCCATCCGTGGAAACGGCTTGATTCGTATCAGTTGTAATTACAAGCACCTTCTTCTGACAAACTCATCAAGCTTCTTATCCGACCAATCGTACAGCTCGAGCAACTGCCGATACGGATCACCTTGAAGGTTTAATAGCCTTGCAAAAGCTGGCTCCGTTTTCAGCCCCTGCTTCTTCCACTCAACGATGAGTTTCTCCCGCTCTCACCGACATGCTCTAAAATACGGCTTTCAATTAGCATATGCTTATAGCCATTTTGCTCTTTAGTAGGGACGGACTGACCAAACAGCTCGATTGGCCAGCCCTGATAAGTAAAGGCGATCGTGATTTGCTTTAATCCTTGAAATTCGGTGACAAAGCAGGAAAAATCGTCAAAAGAACCGAAGGTCTGCTCGACTTCGGCTTGAAAAACATCAACCTGGTTAACCTCACAAATGATGTCAAGGTCGCTTCCGTCCACATCAACATGAATCGGGATCGTACCTACGAGTATCGGGTGATAGCTTTTTAAACAGGTGAATACGTTCAGCTTTTTCAAGATTCGATAGGCTTCTTTTTGTCTCGTATTGCCGGAAGCCAAATAGTCGATGCGTAAAAAAATCTTTCAAATGAACCTCCTAAGATTTCCATTATTCACTTTCGTAGAAAACAAGCCGGTTGCCGGAAGGATCGATAACCGTGACTTCTTTTCCTCCCCAAGGCGGTTGTTCAATTCCCGGGTTGGCATAGTTGTAATTCTTATTATGCAGTCCTTTATGGAAGTCAACGAGTTTGTCCATCTCGATTCTGACAGCAGCGCCTGGCGTGCAATCCCCGTGGTGCTCAGAAAGGTGAAGGAGGCTGTCACGAAGCGAAATTTGCATATAAATAGGAAAATCCTTTTCGAATTGATGCTCCCAATCAAGCATAAAGCCTAAATAATCAAAATAAAATTCCTTTGCTCGTTCAACATCAAACATCCGCAATATTGGCGTAACAGACAATCATCGCACCCCCTGCTCATATTTATTCTCTAGAAGTTCTCGATCGCTGCTCCGAACTCCTGCTTTTAGGACTTATTTTGTCAAAAAGAGCGAAGTGAACTGTATTCGCTAGGCAAAGATACTTTGATAATTTCCAGGCTCCCCAAAAAATCGACCCGTTCCAATTAGCACTGGGCCAATATGCTCTCTATCATTAATCGTTTTTATCCTTCAACCCGATGGCAAACGGTTGGAAGCCTAACCTTTCATAATACGGAGCCTTTTCCGCTTCGGAAAACAGCTCCAGGTGTAAATTCGCCTGTCTGCCTTTCTCCGCTAGTCTGCGAACCATTTCTTTACCTATTCCTTGATTGCGGTAGTCTGAGTGAACAATTAATCCACAAAGGTAAGCATTTATGATTCCATCTGAAACGATCCTTCCCGTCCCTATTAATCGTTCTTCATGATAGGCAGATAAGACATACCAGCTTTGGCTCATCGCTTGATGTAAAGCCTCTTTCGGCAAAGATAAAAAATCATTCCAGCCTTCATGATCGTATAGCCTATACAGGTCATCAGCAGCAGGAGTCTCGTTCGTATAGTTAACCTTCATCATAATCTCCTTCATTGTTTTTTGCGATCCTCTTTAGCTAATCCATCCAAATATGAACATTGATCTTTTTTTATTGGTTGGGAATTTTCGATCTCAACTCATACGTAAAGTTGCCTCTTTGTCTCGGGGATCACTCGAAAAAGCTTCAGCACAGCTCTTCCCTAATGAACTCGTCCTTCATTCGCTCGCCTCTCGCAAAATCATGTTTTTTCCGTTCCGGTCTGTCGCTGCTTCTTTCCCATCATATAGTCTAGCAAAAAAAGCGCGATCCTCCTCAAAGCATAAAGACAGCTGCCTAACCTCCTCTATCGATTTCCACTCAATTTGATAGATGAGCTCGTCCGGATCCTGAATGACCGGACTGCCTCCGGTTATATCGACCGAAAAATAATGAACATGACCGGATTCACTTTTTTTTGATGAACAAATGACGAATGACGCGGATGCGATAGCCTGTCTCTTCCCAAACCTCCCGTATACAGCATTCTTCATAAGTTTCTTGATCCAGTCTGCCACCTGAGGGAATTGACCATCTCTTTTCTTCCTCCGGTTTCCCTTGTAACACCATTAAAAGCTCCCGTTTGTCGTTCATGCAAACAGCCGCTGAGCCGGTCCACATTGTATTACCTCCACCCAGTTTGAATTTGCTTTCTTCACTTTAGTCTAGCACTCTTAATGAGCTACTTCAGCTCGTCTTCTTTTACTTGATGGTCGCAATCCAAAGGGCCACGATACCGGCTTCGTGCAATAAGTAAGAAGCCGCTAATTTTCTTCTGCTGGGGAAAATGAAGCTTCCAGTTTTGTTTAGGTCATTCAATACCGTTGACGACCTCATAGCAACATATCATCGGCCGACACCGAAATGCATTCTCTGTTCGGACATATTTCTATCACTGGCTCCAATCGAAGCGGAAATAAGGTGCGGCGTCGCTGCTACGTTCGTTCGCCTTTAATAGAATTCAAAATAAGTTTTACCTTTTCATGATGCACCTTTTCCTGTCACTCGGATGTTCGACACCTATTGAATATTTCCTCCAGGAATAGAGGTTTTTTTTATTTAAAAAGAGAATTTGTATTTTAACAAACACTTAAGAGGTGAGGCAGTTGAAACATATTATCGCCTTAGGAGGCGGAGGTTTTTCGATGGAACCCGAAAATCCATTGCTCGATTCGTATATTTTAGCACAAGCACAAAAAAGCAAGCCTAATATATGCTTTATCCCAACGGCAAGCGGCGATTCGGAAGGGTATATTCAAAATTTTTATACAGCCCTCGACAAGCACGAATGCACCCCCTCCCATCTTTCCTTATTTTCTCCCCCTCAGCACGATTTACGGCGCTTTATAATGGAAAAGGATATCCTCTACGTCGGTGGCGGAAATACAAAAAAATTTACTCGCTATATGGCGTGAATGGAGGCTAGACGTTATTTTGCGCGAGGCTTGGGAAGCCGGCATTATTCTTGCTGGGTTAAGTGCTGGCTCAGGTTGCTGGTTTGAAGAAATGATTACTGATTCATCAGGTGATAAGCTCGAACCGCTTCCTTGCTTAGGGTTTTTGAAGGGAAGCCACTGCCCGCATTACGACGGCGAAGAAGAGCGCAGACCTGCCTATCAGCAATTGATCTTAAATGATCAGCTGCAAGGAGGCTATGCAGCTGACGACGGCGCTGCTTTGCATTTTACGGATGATAAGCTAGCGAGAGCTGTCAGTTCAAGACCGAATGCAAAAGTATACCGAGTTGAAAAACGGGGTTATCGGATCATTGAGCAAGCACTTACTACGGATTATTTAGGAGAAGGTTGACTGACTTCTCTAATTTAGGGCTCGGATACCTTGTGCGCGATGTCGTAAATACAAGCTCAATCAAACAGAAACAAAAGATTGGACAGAGGACCGCAATACAAGGTAGAGGGAAAAAAAATTCCCAAATCGAAAGAGCGTGATGGCACGCATGGTTGCCGCAGCTGACAAAGGAGAACGAAACAATGAAAAAGTACATACTCTTCGATCATGATGGTGTTCTGGTTGATACTGAATTCTGGTATTACAAAGCGGGAGAGCGCGCTCTGGCTGACATTGGATTTACCTTGGATAAAGATCAGTACCTCCGCGACATGACCCAGTCATTGGGCACTTGGTCCCAAGCTAGGGCAGCAGGTATTGATGAACAGACCATCAGCAAGCAGCGCGAGGCCCGCAACGTCTATTACCAAGAATATCTAAGAACAGAAGCCATAGAGATTGAAGGCGTAATTGAAACTCTAGCCGAACTGTCAAAGTACGCGCGTATGGCCATCGTGACGACTGCAAAACGTGCGGATTTTCAACTTATTCATGAAAAGCGCCAGATTAGACAATTCATGGAATTCGTCCTTGTTCGCGATGATTACGAGCGCACCAAGCCACACCCTGAACCATACTTGACCGGCCTAAAGCGCTTCGGAGCTACCAAAGAAGAGACCCTGGTTGTAGAGGATTCAAACAGAGGGTTGAACTCAGCTGTCGCGGCTGGTATCGACTGTGCTATTGTCCATAACGACTTCACAAAAACACATGACTTCTCACAGGCCAGCTATCGAATCAACGCTCTGATTGAACTAAAGGACATTATCCTGAATGTAACCTGAGAGAGCATTCGCCAGCGTGTTCCGTACTCACTTTAAAAGTGAAGAGCAGTGCGAGCGGCGCGGACTCACGTGATGCCCGGAAGTTGAAGCGCCGCGAAAACTTCGTACATTCCTTTACTTCTCTTCTCCAAGATGTGCTGCGTCCTCGGTATTTCAAACATCGCGCACTAGCAGGAATCTCGAATGTTAAATTTTGCCTCGATCATTTTTGAGCTAATCACCTCATAGCTCCCGACCCCTAGCTGTGCAAATAGCATGCGAACAGCTTCATATCCAAGAATCGTCGCTTGCATATCAACGGTTGACAAGGCTGGTTCAACCTCGTGCGCCAAAATCAAATCATCGCTTAATGCAATAATCGAAACGTTTTCAGGAACGTGCAAGTTTAATTCCTTTACGCCCGCAACGCACCGAGCGCGACTCGATCTGTATCGGCAATAATGGCTGTGTACGGTACTTTTTTTCTCGTTAAACACCTCCATAATTGATTTGTAACCGAACTCTCTCGGCTCTTCTTTTAATGTAGCCTTGTAAATCACCCTCGAATAGTCGGGAGAGATCTGCGCCGAATGATAGGCCTGATAAAATCCTTCTGTCCTCACCTGTGATACAGTCATAGCTAGAGGTGCATTTAAATAAATAATGCGTTTATGGCCTTGCTTAATTAGAAAGGTAGTAATCTGTTTAACGATTTCAGCATTATTGTTATCGACGTATGATACGTCTTCGATAAAAGTATCCGGAGGCTGACCTATGACGACAAACGGGATCCCAAAATGCGTTAAATGATGAATTCGACTATCCTTATTCCTAGGGTCAAGAATGATAACTCCGTCGACCGCATCCCTAGAAATGAATGGAAGCTCCAGCTGCTCTTGCGATAACGTATCGATTAAAATTCGATAATTATGTAATGCAGCCTCGGTAATCACTCCATTCATTAGGTTTGTGTGAAACGTACTGAGCGATAAATTTTTGGTGTATGGAATGTTGAGAGAAATCGTCATCGTTTTTTTCGTTACGAGACTGCGAGCCACTTGATTTGGCGTATACTTCAACTCTTGAGCCGCTTTCAATACGCGCTTTCTAACTGCCTCACTAATGGGACGCTTTTGACTAAAGACATTAGAAACGGTTCCCTTTGATACTTTTGCCATTCTTGCTACGTCATCGATTTTGGACATTCTACAATCATCACCTTCTCGTTAATATTCCTGTCTCTCATTATGCAATGATTGTCGATTGAATTGTCAACGAAAATCAAAATCGCGTGATCATTATCGATTGCTGTTATGAATATAGACCGGATTCGTTATACAGAGAGGAGTATAGGCGCCCGTACTCTGCTCCTGTTTCCAGAGTTCGACTCGGTAAAACGTTTCTTGAACCGACACATTGCGAGTAATTAGTCTCATCTCGCTTTCTATCGAAATCTCTTCCACCAAGCCCCGACTCGAATAAATTCTAAGTAAATCGCTGCCCTCATGAGAAATTTTGCATTGTAGCACCAGATTCTCTCGCTTTCCGCCTTCTGCTTCATACACTTCGCCAACCTCTTTATTTTCTATAGATAAGAGAGCTACTGGCGCTTTAGGGTGTGAAAGAACGATGACTTTGCCCTCTTTTATACCGTCTAAGACCCCATTTGAATCAGCTCTTGCCGCCTTCACTACAGTCGTAGGCTCTCCGTGTTTAAACGCTGATGCGGATGATGCTTATCACTACCTCCGATCGCAATCATGTACCGGCACGCTTCGAGCTGCTCCTGCCACCAGGCTAAAGTTCGTTGGTTTGCTTGCTTCCACTTCCCGTTCCAAATTTCTATCGATTCGAAGTTAAATAGCTCTAAGCCCCATTCCCAAGGACAGTAATCGCAATGAGGGTGGTTTACGGAGACGAATGCTCCATTCCGCCCTCCTTCCCTAATCACATTTTGAACATCCTCCGCCGTTTCACAACGGAAATCACGAAAAGCCTTGTTCACACCGTAAAAGTTACTGTGACCTTTATTTGTCGTCAGTTCGACTGCCGGGATAACAGCTAAATCAATCGTGTGATCGATATTCATATTTTGCGAAAACGTGTTGTGGTCGGTTAATGCAATAAAGTCAAGCTCTTGCCTAAGTGCTTCCTGCATCACCTCGCACACACTATATTGTCCGTCACTATGGTTTGTGTGTACATGTAGATCCCCTTTAAACCAGCGTTCATGCTCTGCATGAAGAGTGACCGTGAGTGTTAGTTTACAGGACTCTGTGACTTTATACGCATTAAGCAGAACCTCCCATTCACCGGGCTCAATAGCTCCGATGTCGTAACCAGGCGTAGCCCGATCCTCTCTCACAAAGATTGACCGTCTGGCCCCTCCACTCCAGCCACGTACCTCCTTCGAGTCCTTCAAACCTAAGTCGATCACATGCTTGTTGGCGTCTTGGACAGCTAGATCAACGTCGATTCGCTCAATCCCTTGTTTTACTCGGAAAGGGACAGTTAAATAGGAGCCTTGCTGCTCTTGAACAATTGTCTTCTCGATTCTGATCGTTTCCTGCTTCATTCCTTTAACCCACTTCCTATTCCGCCCAATCCCCTTTCAAAGAGCGGCTGTAGTGTAAAATAAAGAATCATCATTGGCAGAGCTGCAGATGTCGCCCCTGCCATAATTAATGACCATTCAATATTGTACTCACTCTGGAACTGTGCCAAAGCGATTTGAATCGTATACATACTTTCCGAGCGGGCAATCGTCAAATGCCACAAATACTCATTCCAGTGCCCTAAAAAGGAGAAAATTGCGACGAGACCAAGGCTGGTTTACTTAACGGCAAAATAATGCGCCAGTATAGCTGAAATTTATTACACCCGTCAATTACAGCTTGATCATCAAGCTCCTGTGGTATAGTTAGAAAGTACTGACGCAACAAAAAAAATGCCGAAGCCTGTCACCGCAAACGGAATAATAAGGCCAGGATAAGAATCTAACCACCCAGAAGAGCCGGTGAACGGGACATTTCGCATCATCGTGAATAAAGGGACGACCATTAAGCCAGAAGGAATCATCATTGTGCCGAGCACAGCGAGAAACAACCCGTTTCTTCCTGGAAAACGGAGACGAGCAAAGGCAAATGCAGCCATTGAGGCAAAAAACAAATTAATGACTGTACCTGAAACCGCTACGATGAGGCTGTTTAAAAAGGCTGTTGGCAGAGTAGTCCCTTGCCAAATGCGCAGAAAGTTGTCCCAATTGATTTCAGACGGTAAAATTGCCGGCGGCCAAGCCATAACCTCCGCCTGAGTTTTAAAGGCTGTTGCAATCATCCAAACGTATGGACCGACGAATCCGAGAAAAACGATCGATGCTAACACGTAAAGGATCGTTTTGTTCACATTTTTTTTCATTTTCGTCACCCTCTCCCAGAGGACAGCTTTAGATTTAACCACGTCATTAAAAATAAAAACGGAAAGATAAACAGTGACATCGTAGCTCCGTAGCCTAAATAATTAAATTCGAAGGCTTGCTGCCATACATATTTAATTGCAACGAGAGTACTGTTTTTCGGCCCCCCGTTCGTCAACACATCGACAATCGCGACGACTTGAAAGGAACCGATAATCGACATAACCATGCAATAAACGCTTATTGGCATAATAGATGGAATGGAAATTCTCCAGAATTTATGCCAACCGTTCGCACCGTCAATTTCGGCCGCCTCGTAATAAGATTTTGGTACACTTTCCAAACCGGCAAGGAAAATAGGAATATTATACGATGCCCCTCGCCAAGCTCCTACAAAAATAAGAATGAGCATCGCCCATAACGGATCGAGCAACCAGTTTGGAGGTTGACTGAAGCCAACGGCTGTTAACACGTAATTCAAGATGCCGAGGTTATGATCAAAGATCCAAAGAAAAATCATCGCAGAAATGACGTCAGATGTTACCGCCGGTAAAAAAATAAAAGACACGAAAAAAACCTCTTCCCTCGAAAAGCTTGAGTAAGTAAGACAGCAATACATAACGCCGCAAACAACCCGATGATCATCGAGCCGAACGTGTACATCGTTGTATTCCCAATGCTTCTCCAAAAAAAAGCCCGTCTGACATCAGCCTGGCATAGTTCTCCAATCCAATAAATGAAGGCGGATCCGGCAAACGAAAGCGCTGAAAACTCAAGTACACCAAGTAAATGATCGGGACAAAAGAAAAGGTAAACAATAACGAAAGAGCAGGAAAGAGAAAAAGGTAAGAGCCTAAATAATCCTTCCACTTTTGCCGGTGACTTCCCTTCCGTTTTAAAAGGGGACTTCTTGCTCGAACAGCGTTTGATGGCTTCGTATTCACTTATGATCACCTCTAGCATTGAAGACGGGTATTGGGATGCGCATACCCGTCTCCAACTTAATATCCGCGTACAGATTACTGAGAATCTCGTTCAAATGCTGCTTCTGCCTGCTTTTGCGCTTCTTCGTATGCTGCCTCGACATCTTTCCCGTCAAATACACTGCGAAAGGCTTGTGAATGGGCTTCGTTCGCTTCAGGATATGCCTCTAAATAATATTGTTCCGCATGCTGTAGTGTCTCAACAAATGGAGCGAGCAGCGGATCATTATAAAGCTCATCCTCGTATAATTCAGCTCTTACCGGATGCCTACCCATCTCTTCGGCCAGTCGCAAGCCATATTTGTCGGAAACAATCCACTTCATTAATTCGAATGAGGCTTCTCTATTTTCCGAGCCTCGCGGTACAAACATACTTCCTCCACCGGCGACCGATCCTTGACCATCCCCTGGAATAACGGCTGTACCTAGTTTCTCATACATATCCGGAAACTCATTTTCTATTCTGGAAATATCAAACGGGCCGGACACGAACGCTGCGGCACGTCCTTGGCCGAACATTGCTACAGGGTGATCAGACTGTCGTTGCTGCGCAGGAGGTATAGGTGCGACTCCATGGACGGTCGAAAGCTCCGTATATTTCTTTATGACTTCCAATACGGTGTCATTGTTTAAGTCCGGCTGAAACACACCGTCTACTTCTTTCAGAGTATCGCCGCCCGAGGCGATAATCCACCCTTGCAGCCCCCAAGTGCTGGCTGCGTTTACAAACCCGTAACGTCCCTCTTCGCCTTCGGAGACCGCTTTCGATACCTCGGTCAGTTCGTCAAGAGTCGTTGGTGCTCAAGCCCTTTCTCCTCAAACATTTCTTTATTATATAAATATATTGTCGTATTAATATCGATAGGAATACCATATTTTGATCCTTCCCAAGTTACATTGTCAATGGCCCCTTTAAGGAACTCACCCTCGGCACCCCAATCGTCCCAAAGATCATCGACCGGCTCCGCCAGCCCTTGGCTTCCCATCGCAAAAGCATGGTGATGAGCTAAGTCTGGAGCTGCCCCGCCATTGACCGCCAAGCGAATTTGATTTTGCATATCCTGCCATGTGTGACCGGCCTTCTCAATTGTTATGTTCGGATACACTTCCATAAACTCGTCTAATGCATCTGTTATAGGTGGTTCGTCAACATAATCGGAGGCGAACCATACTTCCAATGTTGTACTGGGGAGATTAGCAATCTCTTCGTTATATTCGGGTAAACCCTCTGAAGCAAGATCCCTCTCTTGTATTTCCCCAGCCTGCTCATCCGAAGCAGCGTCTGTTTCTTCATTTGTTCCTTCCGTGTCTGCACAACCAGCCATTAGCAACGTTACGATAAGAAGTCCATAAGCTCTCTTCAATCTCATGATAAACCTCCTTAAAATGCTTAAACCGGTTTAATTAAACCGGTTTAAGTAACCGCTTTCTTACAAGCTACTACGGATATTTAGTCATGTCAACTCCTCTTGATATTTTTTTTACAATAAAATAATGAACGGTTCACAGTCACTAAATATACGCTGGCATACCTTAACACGGAAAGAAAATAATTGTTCTAACTGCTCGCCTTATAATGACCGTAATAATGTAAGCCGTAGCAGCACTGCTGCCACGGCTTACGTCTTTATCCATTGACCGGTTCTTCCTTGACTATCGAATACATTTGTCCGGCTTCTTCCTTGCGCGCATTTTCGCGGACATCATTCACCTTAACTGTCACCAGCTTTTGGCCGAAGCGAATGACGAGCTCGTCTCCCGCCTTGACATCTGTTCCAGCTTTAGCCGTATGACCGTTTATGGAAATCCTACCTTGATCGCAGACTTCCTTTGCCGTAGTGCGCCTCTTGATCAATCGCGATACTTTTAAAAATTTATCCAAGCGCATCGTGATTCCCCCATTCTTATTAATGTTTTACTTTATACCGTGCCGTGGCAGCGATTTTGATTAATTGTACAGTGCTTTACTTTGCTCCCATAATCGCTCCATCTCCTCAAGGGATAAATTAGCCAGCCGCTTCCCTTCCGTTTCTGCAGTTGCCTCAATATACTGGAAACGCTGCCTAAACTTGCGATTCGTGCTTTGTAGAGCCGTTTCAGCATCAAGCTCATAAAAACGGGCAAGGTTAACAAAAGCAAATAAAATATCGCCGAACTCCTTGCTCATCTCCTTTTGGTTGTTTTGTTCTATTTCTTCCATAAACTCCTTCATTTCTTCCTGACATTTCTGCCAAATCGGTGCAGCCTCCTTCCAGCCAAAGCCAACCTTTGCAGCCTCCTTTTGTAAGGTATAGGCTGTCATTAAAGCAGGGAGCCCCTTTGAAACCGAAGCGAGCATCGACTCTTTTGCCGTGTTTCCTCTTTCTTCCCGCTTAATTTTCTCCCAATTGGCGACGACCTGCTCCGGATTATCCGCGCGCTCTCCTGCAAAAACATGCGGGTGTCGGCGGATCATTTTTTCCGTTACAGCTCGAATGACATCCTGTACCGAAAACAAACCCTCATCCTCACCGATTTGCGCGTGCAGCATGACTTGCAGCAAGACATCGCCTAATTCTTCAACAAGATGCTGCTCATCTTCCTGCTCAATCGCTTCAATCACTTCATATGCCTCTTCTATCATATATCGCTTTAACGATTGATGGGTCTGCTTTCGATCCCACGGGCAGCCTTCTGGACTGCGCAATGTTGCAATGATTTGACGCAGAGTACTGAATTCTTCGTAAAGAAGCGGCTCTTCCTTTACAGGCGGCACATAAACGACGGTCAGATTATCGATGGCAAGCTCACGGTCAAGCGAATAGAGCGGAACTCGGTTTAATTGTTCGTCTTTTGTGCCGACGGCTCTTGCAATCGTTACCTCATAATCGTCCGGGAGGCGTTCCATCAATGTCAGCTTCACATCCGATGCAATAAAGGTATCATAAACTTGAACGATAACGAGATGATGGCGAAGATCTAGCTCGTCGCGCCGCAATGCTGTGCCGTCAAGTACTTGACATCCTTCAATCGGATCTATTTGTAGCGCATTAAATAACGGATCAAGAAAGCTTTGTCCGCCCAAAAAAGAGAGCTCGATCCCATGCTGCGGCGCTTGTGCCATTAAAATCTGAATCGTTTTCTCAGCTACAAACGGGTGACCAGGTACCGCATAGGTTAGTGACCGTCTCTTAGCCTCCGTTATTAGCTTTCTGACGATACTTTGATAGACCTGCTCAAACTGTTCATGCTGCCGATACTCCTCATCAAACGAGCGAAAAGACACACCTTCTCTCGTTAATTCTTTAATGACCGGGTGCGCTGTTGTGCGAACAAACACATCCTTTTGCTGTAGCAAATGCCTGTAGATTCCGAGAGGCATTTGTTCCAGCTCTCCGGCACCCAAGCCTAAAATCGTAATTGTATTCAAGTCAACCACCTCTTATTTTCTGAGCACGAATCTTCTCCATCGATTGAGCTTTGGCAGCACCTTCCACTCCTGTTCATTTAACATAGGCAGCAGCAGAAGGCAAATAAAGACGACCGTCCCGCCGACACCGACGGAGGATAACGCAATCATAGCATCCTGCAAGCGTCCGGGGCTTTCGCTAGTAAGCCCTTCGATCCCTTTTTGCCAAAGCGACGTAACGACAGCCATCATGAGCAAGGTCATAAGAATAGCAAAATAAGCTCGCCGATCACGCCAAATGTAGCCGTCAATTTTTTTTAAGTACGATAAACAAAAATAGCACCATCGTTGCTAACGCCAGCACAGTTGCCCAAGCCGCCCCCAATGTCCCATATTTCGGAATGAGCCAAATATTGCTGGCGAGCTTAACGACTAAGCCGATCATGACCGCTATCGCTGGAAGGTGCGCCTGACCATACCCTTGCAAAATTGCGGCAGTCGTTAAATAAAGCGAGCTGACACCAATTGCCATTGCAATGACTGTAAGTACATCCGAGCCGTTTCTATCGGTAAACAGCATACTGTTAGTCGGCTCAATGATGATGATCAAGCCAAGTGATGCAGCCCCGCCGAGTAACAGAGTGATGCGCAGCGCCAAATCACGGTAGCCTCTTGCTGCTTGCTGCTCATTCTTGGCAATCGCTCCGGCGAGTAACGGAACAAGCGCGAGGGCGAAGGTTGTCGTCAATACATTTCCGAGCTGCAAAAGCGGCTGCCCGCGATCATATATACCCTTTGCGATATAAGCCCCTTGTTGCTCAAGTCCATACGCCCCAAGTAAGCGAACAACGGAAAAAAACATCAACAAACTGGAACAGAATAAAGGTGAGTGAGCTCAGGCATACGAAAAGGCTTTGCCGAAACAAGGTGACGCTGTTCCGATAAAAACTTGGCAGCGACATCGATCGTGGGATGAGCAAATCACGCCAGGCTACCTTTCTTGAAAAAAGAAAGAGAACGATAACGGCTACCACTCCGCCGGCCAGCGAGCCGTACACAGCCCCAAGTCCGGCTCCGTAGGCGCCCTCACCTTGCTGTAGCAATAAAAACGCGAATAGCAGGATTCCGGCCACGCGGATAAGCTGTTCGCCAACATGGGAGACAGCCGTCGGCAGCATTTCCTGATTCCCTTGGTGATAGCTCGAACGACGCTTAGAAAGGGCAGTAATAAAAACGTGAGGCTAACTGTGCGCAGTAGCTTGACCAAATTCAGATCCCCAATCAAGACAGCTATAGTCGGCGCTAACACAGCGAAAAGAGTCATGGCCAGTAATGAAAACAGAAGCAGACTATAAAAAGACGTTGCCACAATTCGCTTGACTGCCTCGTCGTCCCCTCTTGCTTGCTGCTCAGCCACCTGGCGCGATATGACGACGGGAAAGCCGTACATAGCAACGATCACAATGAGCCCATAAAACGGATATACTTGCTGATAGACATAATAGCCAAGATCTCCAGCCATATTTTGATAAGGAATTCGATAGCCGGCGCTTAGCGCTTTTGCAATGAGGGCAGCAACAGAAAGGGCAAGTGCGCCTTTCAACATTCCCTTGCCCAGCTTCCTGTCCGTCTCTTCATCCTGCAAAGCCTTGACGCCTCCTCTTCTTGAAATTACTTCTCTTATCATACTGAATTCTTCCGCCTTCGCCAACCCTTACCAAACGAAAAAAGCCCATTCTCCTCAATGAAAGAGAATGGGCGATGCTGTTATTGCTCCATTTGCCTTGCCAAAAAGCTGGCGGCTGTTTCGGCCAGCTTCTGTTCAACCGAACCCGATAACGCCTGCTCTTTACTAAAAATCACCACGGCGCCGATTGGATCCCCACTTGCAATAATCGGTGCAATGACATAGCCTTTGAGCTCATCTGGATGTGTACCAACAAGATGATAGGAGCCTGTTGCGGTCTCCATTTTTGACTGACGTTCGTCCATAGCTTTTTCAACAAGCTCACCAATGCTTTTATTTTTAAATTCCTTCTTCGATGCTCCTGCGACCGCGATATATGTATCTCGATCAGAAATTAATACGCTATGCTTCAAGCTGTCAAAAAGCGCTTCGGCATATTCCTTCGCGAAATCGCCAAGCTCTGAGATCGGCGAGTATTTTTTTTAAAATTACTTCACCATCCCGATCAACAAAAATTTCTAACGGATCGCCTTCACGAATTCTGAGGGTTCTACGAATTTCTTTTGGGATAACGACTCGTCCTAAATCATCAATTCGACGAACAATTCCAGTTGCTTTCATCCACTTTGCCTCTCTTTCTAATGATGTAGACTCTTTGTTGTGGGGAAAAACTTGAAAATCATTTCGATTTCTTACCCCTATTATCTTTCTTTCGCCAAGAACTATTCACCAATTAATGAATTTGCACGTAATTTTTCCCTCAAGATCCAAAACCCTCGCTCCTTTTCATAAAGGGAGCGGGGGTTTTTCCGACGGTTATGAAACCGATTGAGCGGCAGAGCCTTTCTTTTTCGCCTTCGGTAACCCGTTAATTATCTTTTCGATAATCGATAGCAATTCGTTATCACTATAGTTTTTTGTTTTGATAACAAATTTAATTTTGTCACCTGCAGTCCCAAGAGAGACTGAACGGCCGAGCGTATTGGTCAATTCAAACAGCTTGCTGCCGTTCATTCCTTTCGATGCTTCTGATGTTAACGTGATCGTAACCGTATCCTTTACTTCAATGATATGCTCTACCCTTTCCTTACTGGCGAGGAGCTTAATCGCTGTCAAACGCAAAAGAAAGTCCACTTGTTTTGGGTACTCCCCAAAACGATCGATCATTTCATCGTGCAAATCTGTCACATCATTGAGTACGTCAATTCCTTTGAAGCGTTTGTACATTTCGATCTTCTGTTTCGCATCCTGAATATAAAAGTCGGGAATATAAGCGTCCACTTTCACATCAAGCTCAACCTGGAATGGCGGTTCCTTTGGTTTCTCACCTTTACGCTCATCTATCGCTTCTTTGAGCATTTGCGAATAGAGATCAAAGCCAACAGATTCGATAAAGCCATGCTGCTGCGCTCCGAGTAAATTACCTGCTCCACGAATCGTCAAATCACGCATCGCTATTTTAAAGCCTGAGCCTAGCTCGGTGAATTCCTTAATCGCCTGCAAGCGCTTTTCAGCCACCTCAGACAGCACCTTATCCCTTTGATAGGTGAAGTACGCGTAAGCTACGCGATTCGAACGGCCAACCCTTCCACGAATTTGGTAAAGCTGGGAAAGTCCCATTTTGTCGGCATTATAAATTAACAAAGTGTTGACGTTTGGAATATCGACACCGGTTTCAATAATAGTTGTTGTTACAAGAACGTCAAACGTACCCTCGAGAAAATCGAGCATAATCGACTCCAGTTCACGCTCCTTCATTTGTCCATGCGCAAATACAACTCTCGCGTCAGGAACGAGCATCGAAATTTGCTCAGACATCCGTTCAATATCCTCCACACGGTTATAAAGGAAAAATACTTGTCCTCCCCTCGCCAGCTCACGTTCGATCGCTTCACGAACAAGCGCGGCATTATACTCAACGACGTAGGTTTGAACCGGAAAACGGTTCTCCGGCGGCGTTTCAATCACTGACAAGTCACGAACGCCGAGCATCGACATATGGAGGGTGCGCGGAATCGGTGTTGCCGTTAGCGTCAAAACATCTATATTCGCTTTTAATTGCTTGATCTTCTCTTTGTGTGAAACTCCGAACCGTTGTTCTTCATCCACAACAAGCAAGCCTAAATCATTAAAAACAACATCCTTAGAGAGCATCCGATGTGTACCGACAATGAGATCGACCGAGCCGGCTTTTAACCCTTTTAGCGTCTCATTTTGCTCCTTCCTTGAACGAAAGCGGCTAAGCATACCGATATTGATCGGGTATTCTGAAAAACGTTCACGTATCGTTTCATAGTGCTGCTGAGCAAGAATTGTCGTTGGGACGAGAATCGCCACTTGCTTACCATCCATAATTGCCTTAAATGCCGCGCGAAGAGCAACCTCTGTTTTTCCATAGCCTACATCCCCACACAAGAGGCGGTCCATTGGACGGGCTTTTTCCATATCCACTTTAATTTCCTCAATTGTCCGCGCTTGATCCGCCGTTTCCTCATATTGAAACGACGCTTCAAAGCTCTTTTGCTCCTCTCCATCCTTTGAAAAGGAGTAGCCTTTTGTTGCTTCACGCTCCGCGTAAAGCCTAATTAAATCGTCAGCAATGTCCTCAACAGATGATTGGACTCGCTTTTTGACCTTTTTCCAATCATTACCGCCGAGCGCATGGATTCTCGGATCCTTTTCCTCGGAGCCGACATATTTTTGCACTTGATCAATTTGATCAACTGGAACATACAGCTTGTCATTTCCTGCATAACGCAGATGCAAATAATCTTTATGGAGCCCATTAATTTCAAGTGTTTCAACACCTAAATACTTTCCGACCCCATGGTTCGTATGGACGATTAAATCGCCGACCTTAAGCTCTGAGTACGATTTAATTCTCTCAGCATTTGAGAGCTTTTGCTTCCGTACAGTTCGTTTAACCTGCTTCGCAAAAACTTCCTCTTCGGTAATGACGACAAGGCGGTTAATCGTTAGCTCAAAGCCGCTGTGTAGCGCGCCGATCATAATATGAACAACCCCACCGCTTAAATCTGTCGCTCGTTCAACGACCCTTGTGTCGATGCCCTCATTTTCCAAATTTAACGATAGCTGGTTTGCCCTTTCTCTTGAGCCAGCCACAAAGACAATCGCATACTTTGCACCCAGCCAGCGCTTCACTTCAGATTTTAGCAGTTGTAGTTGACCGTGGAAGCTCTGCATTGATTTACAGTTAAAATTTACAATATTCTGTGGATTTGTCGACGGTACATGCTTTAAAAACAGCGATAAATATATTAAAGGGTGAACGGTATTCTTCATTTCCTCCAACGCATTCAATGATATCGACAGATCATGAACAAGACCGCCCTGCTCAAGCATGGCGAGACTCCACTCATCCTCTTCTTTCTGTAGCTGATCGGCCATTTCCTGTACCCGACTCATTTCATCAATCATTACGAGGGAATTCTCGGGCATATAGGACATTATCGAACTACTGCCGTCGTAATACAACTCAATATATTTGTACATTTCATCAAAACGGCTCTGCTGCTTTAATTGTCCGATATCCTGTCCGATATTTTGCGACAGCTTCTCCTTCGTTTGTTTCGCCCCTACTCGATTAAGGCTCGTATTCAGCTGTTCAGCCAGGTGCTTGGCTGCTCGCTGATAATGATTGGCTAACAATATGACTTCTTGAGCTGGTCCAATTGTAACTTCCTGTAATTCTTCAATCGAACGCTGATTTTCAATTGAAAATGTACGTATCGAATCAACCTCAGTGTCAAAAAGCTCGATTCGAATTGGATCTGCCTCTGTTAGCGGATACAGATCAATAATACCGCCTCTCACACTGACTTCTCCAGGTGAGGAAACCATATCCACACGCTCGAAGCCAAGGGTAATCAACTTTTCGATCCAAAGCTGGATTTGCTCGATATCGGTACCGACTTTGAGCGTTACCTGACTTTCCTGCCATAAGCTCTTAGGCGGTAAAAGTCTTCTTGCCCCCGCAATTGGCACGATCACAATACCCGAAAATCCGTAAACAAGCTTATTTAAGACATCAATACGCGATGCCTTCATCTCAGGACTAGCCACTGCAATTTCCGAGGAAATAAGTTCATTTACCGGGTACAGCAGGACCTCGTCGTCTGTTAATAAATCTGATAAATCGTCAAATAGCTTTTGCGCCTGCAGCAGATTGTGCGTAATCACTAGCTGAGGACGTCTCGTTTCGCGATAAAGTGTTGCCATCAGAAGGGTTCTTGCCGAGCCAGTTAAGCCTGATAGAAGCTGCTCTTTCATATTGGCCTCAACAGCTTCCGATACCGCTTTTATCTCCTGATTAAATCGAATGTAATTTTGCAGTCCTACCATTGTTTTCCCCCTGATTCCTGATTCCCAAATACCTATTCTAGTTGTTCTCCTCTATGAAGCGGTTCAAAATTCTGACTCTCACACATAATCTTAAAAGACAATCTATCGTAAAACGGCAGAGGTTTGGAACTCTCTTTAAAAAGACTACTCCGTAACGAACCGGTTTATGTCTATCTTCCCCACCGTTCTTTCTTTTCCCTGCTGGATTCATAAATCTTTTTATAAAAAAACGCCATTATCATAGGTAATTCGTCTACGACCGAACAGAAAAACGCTTTGGCTTTTCACACCAAAGCTTGTGCCGCTCTTGTAGAGGTTGTTCAAAAAGGGTTGCTCGGTTCATAATTCCCTTTCGGACTCGCACTGAAAAGACTACTGGATGAAATAATCCAGTTCATATAAGTCCGGATTACGCAATAGCGACTCATGACAGTCCTCACAGATGACACTAACCTGGATATCACCATTTTCTTGGTAAGACAATACGTCCAGGCGTTCCTTCTCATTTAAATGGTGGAAGCCTAGCGAATACGCATCGACATTCCCTGTGAGCTGACCCATGTAAGTACCACAATGGCGGCATTTATAATGGATGGCCATTTTGCTCCCTCCCGCCTCATACCATCAAGCATATGAATAGTATGAGCAGCGGCTGGCCCGTTTATACTTGCACTAATTAAATTGATTCATCACTATGAGAAAGGGGCTCGACACCCAGGACTCGACAGCCTTCGTTGCTTGAATTACAGAGTCTTGCATCGCCTCACGTTCATCGGGTCGGTATTTTCCCAATACATAATTGATAATTGCCTCCCCGTCTTCTGGCCGATTAATACCAACGCGAATGCGATTGAATTTTTCAGTACCTAAATGCTGGATCACTGATTTCATTCCATTGTGCCCGCCAGCACTTCCCTTTTGTCGAAGCCGTATTTTTCCTGTCGGCAAATCCAGATCATCATAAATGATGAGCAAGTCTTCAGGTGAAATATTAAAATAATTCATCAACGGAACAACCGATGTCCCTGAAAGGTTCATATAAGTGAGCGGCTTAAGCAAAAATACCTTTTCCCCATTGATCAGCCTTGAGCCATAGATTCCTTTGAATTTCGCCTGATCTAAGGGGATGTTCAGCGCATTTGAACATGCATCAACAATATCAAAACCGATATTATGCCGGGTACCAGCATATTTTTCCCCTGGATTGCCCAAACCAACGACTAATTTCATATATTCCACCTCGCTTACGCCAACTTAGGAGTCATCCTTGAAAAGGTATAGCCGATATCGGCTATACCTTTAAGTAAAAACCTTGCTTAGTCTATTTTAATACAGAGGCTACTCTGCTTCTTCCTCTTTTTGACCAATCACTTCCGGCTCAGCCTGTTCTGCGCCTTCATCCGCTTCCTCTGACTCTTCTTCAACCGTCGGCGGGAGGACAGATACGATTGTTTCGTCATCCTCGTTCGTAATTGTTACATTCACATTGGAGCGAATATCAGCAATTTGAAGCGAATCTCCAATTTGCAAGCTTGAGATGTCTACCTCAATGCCCTCTGGAATATCGGCAGGTAAACATTTCACCGAAATTTCATAAAGCAGGTGAGAAACAATCCCGCCTTCCTTTCCGCCTGGCGCTTCTCCGATTAGATGCACAGGGACATCGGCATCGAATTCTGTTGTCATATCGACTTCAAAAAAAATCGATATGGATGTATTCATTTTTAATTGGGTCGCGCTGCACGTCATGGATCATAACCTGATGCTTTTTCTTTCCTCCTACGTTCAGCGAAAACAATCCGTTCTTCCCAACTTGACGAACCGTTTTAATAAAATCAATGCCCTCGACAAAGACCGTCTGACTTTTGATTTTATTCCCGTACAATACGCCTGGAACATATCCTTCTTTTCTGAGTGTTCTTGTTGCTGAGCCTCGTAAATCATCTCGGGGGTTTGCTTTTAATTCTGTTGCCATTATTATCACCTCTAATTAGTATTCCACTAGTTATATCCTATGTGTTCCCCTAAATAGCTTGTTTCAAACGGCATTGCTAAAAGTTATAACCTAAAGAAGATTTCTCAATTCAGTCTTAATCAAACAATGTACTGACAGACGCATGCTCATGAACGCGAATGATAGCTTCGGAAATTAAAGGTCCAACCGAAAGAGGTGTGATTTTGTCGATCATTTTCTCTTCCTCGAGCTGAATCGAATTCGTAATAACGAGCTCCTTAATCTTAGAGTTATCAATTCGTTCAATCGCTGGTCCCGAAAGTACAGGGTGTGTACAACAAGCATACACTTCTTTTGCTCCGTGTTCAACTAGCGCGTTAGCGGCTAAAGTGATTGTACCGGCAGTATCGATGATGTCATCGATGATAATCGCTGTTTTTCCTTCAATATGACCGACAATGTTCATGACTTCAGATACATTCGGTCGCGGTCGGCGTTTATCGATGATTGCGATCGGAGCCTTCAATCGATCCGCCATTTTCCGAGCACGAACAACGCCGCCATGATCTGGAGATACGATAACAACATCATCGAGCTGTTTTTCGTTAAAATAATCAGCCAAAATTGGAACGCCTACTAGCTGATCGACTGGAATATCAAAGAATCCTTGGATTTGAGTCGCGTGCAAATCCAATGTTAGCATCCGTGTCGCCCCTGCGGTTTCCAACAGATTTGCGACAAGCTTTGCTGTGATTGGCTCTCTGGCACGCGCCTTCCGATCCTGCCTCCCATAACCATAATAAGGCATAACGACGTTAATTGTGCGTGCGGATGCCCGTTTTAATGCATCTATCATAATTAATAGCTCCATCAAATGCTCATTTGCTGGGGCTGAAGTCGATTGAATTAAATAAATATCGCAACCACGAATGCTCTCCTCGATATTGATTTGTACTTCACCATCGCTAAAGCGCATTACTGAGCTTTTTCCCATAGTTACACCAATATGCTCGGTAATTTCGTGACCAAGGCCTTTGTTCGAATTTAACGCAAATACTTTTAAACTTGGATCTCCATATTTAGGCATCGTTCGGTCTCCTCCGTAATTCGTTCATTCTCTTTCCTGCTTCAAATAACCGTCTTTATTTACTTGACGCGCACGTGCAATGGTCAACGAATCGCTTGGTACATCATCCGTAATCGTTGACCCTGCTGCAACAAAAGCTCCTTTTCCAACCGTTACCGGTGCAACTAGGTTTGAATTACAGCCGATAAAAGCGTTGTCCTCTACCTTTGTCACATATTTATTCTTGCCGTCATAATTCACCGTAATTGCTCCACACCCGACATTGACGTCTGAACCTATTTCAGCATCACCGATATAACTTAAATGAGATATTTTACTGGCAGTGCCGACCGATGACTTTTTAACTTCGACGAAATTTCCAAGTTTAACGTCATCCCCAATAGCGCTTTTTGGCCGAATATGTGCAAATGGCCCGATCGATACTGCGCATCCGATTTCGCTATCGTGAATAACAGATTGACGAATTTCAGTCCGATCGCCAATTTTACTATCTTTGATCTCACTATTAGAGCCAATCACACATTCTTTTCCGATCGTTGTCGCTCCGGAAATAATCGTCCCAGGGTATATGACAGTATCTTGCCCAATCGTTGCTTCTAGTGATATATAAGTTTGCAATGGATCGATAATCGATACCCCTTCTCGCATCCAATGCTCATTAATCCGGCGTTTCATCACGGATTCTGCTTCTGCTAAGGCGACGCGATCATTGATTCCGATCGTTTCCTCAAAATTATCAGTCTGATATGCTGCAATCGTCATGGCGTTTGCTTTTAGAATTTCCATAACGTCAGGTAAATAATACTCACCCTGAGCATTGTCGTTTCCAACCTGCTTCAGCGCCTGGAACAGCGCTTCGTTATCAAAGCAATAGGTTCCGGTACTAACTTCATTAATGGTCTTCTCTTCATCAGTTGCATCCTTTTGTTCAACAATTCGTTCGACCGCGCCTTCCCCATTTCGAATAATCCGCCCGTAACCAGCCGGATTTTCTGCCAATGCCGTTAAAACGGTTGCCTTCGCATGCTCTTTTTCATGATGCAAAAGCAAACGTTCAATCGTTTGCGCTGTCAAAAGAGGAGTATCCCCACACAATACAAGCGTCACACCTTTTTTTGTTGCTTAACAGTTTTTCAGTTTGCATTACGGCATGGCCTGTTCCAAGCTGCTCCTCCTGGACAACATATGAGACTTGCTGCCCTAGCTGCTCCTGTACCAATTGTGCACCGTGACCAACAACGACGACCTTTTCGTCAAAGTTCAACGCTGTCACTTGATCAACGATGTGCTGAACCATCGGTTTCCCACAAACTGGATGAAGAACCTTGTATTGTTTTGATTTCATCCGTGTTCCTTGCCCGGCCGCCAATATTACCGCATAACGATTGCTCATGATTCCCCTCCACGTGTTCCTTTTTCCCATTACGAATATATCTTAAATCCATTATGATTTCAAGGAAAAGAAAGTTTTTCGGGGCTGATAAACAGAGCTGGACAAAGCCGAATAAAAGCCTATTCTTCTCATGATGTTAGAAGAATGAGGCTTTTTTTATACCCGAGAAACAGGATGACAACTGCTTTTATGATGCACCTGCCTCCTCGTATTCAACTCCTTCATAGTCTCCGGCACGGTCATACTCAGTTAATATAGCCGTTTGAATTTTCTCTCTTGTCTGCGAGGAAATGGGATGAGCTATATCACGAAATTCGCCGTCTGGCGTGCGCTTACTCGGCATGGCTACAAATAATCCATTATTGCCATCAATGACTCGGATATCGTGAACGACAAATTCTTCGTCAATTGTAATTGAAGCAATTGCACGCATTCGCCCTTCCGTGTTTACACGTCGTAATCTCACATCTGTCACCTGCATGTTTGCCACCACCTGTAAAATGATTATTCTTCTATAGGAACATTTCTAGGTCGTGGACGTAATTCCTGCTCTAAATTAAGAAAATTTTAAATCTTTTTGAGAGAGTGTAGTCGATATTCACCACAACTTTTGCCTGCCAATATTCTATGGTTTAAAACCAGCCTTTTTCTTCTGCAATTTTTATTGCTTCAATCCGATTTCTCGCTTCCAGCTTAGAAAAAAATGTCAGACAAGTAATTTCTTACCGTGCCCGAAGAGAGATAAAGCGCTGTGCTCACTTCCTTAATACTTTTCCCTGCGGCCGTTAATCTCATTATTTCGCGTTCCCGCTCCGTTAAAGGGTTCTTTTCCTGGACGGCACCAAACAACAAATCTGGCGAAACCTCACGCTTCCCTTCCATCACTCTGCGAATGGAAGCGGCTAATTCCTCACTAGGCCCATCCTTTAATAGATAACCGTGCACGCCTGCCCGTACGGCCCGTTCAAAATAACCAGGCCTTGCAAAGGTTGTCAAAATGACAACTCGACAGTCTGACCGTTGCTTATGAAGCTGTTCTGCGACTTCAAGCCCCGTTTTAATCGGCATTTCAATATCTAATAGACAAACATCGGGATCAAGCGCTGCAATTTGCGCAAGTGCTTCTTCGCCATTAGCTGCGTGCCCGACGACTTCAATATCTTCCTCCAAATTGAGCAGTGAACCGAGTGCTCCCCTGAGCATTCGCTGATCCTCTGCAAGCAACACACGAATCATCGTTACTCACACTCCCGTTTCATGATCTCGACGAAAGGAACCACTACCGTGACAGTTGTTCCCGTATAACCATGACAACTCATCGTCCCATTCACCAACGCCAAGCGCTCCTTCATCCCGTTTAAACCGTTCCCGTGTGCGTTTTCGCCTATTCCAATCCCGTTATCGGCGATCTCCAACTTGACGCTTCCTTCCAATTTTTTTCACTTGAACCGTGCATACTGTTGCTTCACTATGCTTGACAATATTTGTCACTGCTTCTCTCAAGCACAGGCATAGTGTATGTTCATTCAATGTAAATAGCCCATCGAGCTCCTTCGTTCCTTCAAAGCGAAAAGACACTTGTGCCGAGCTCAAGATGGCTTCAGCTCGACTCAGCTCTTCCTTCAGCTTCGCTGTCCTCATATCGGCAACCAGCTCGCGAACTTGTTTAATGCCGAGCGAGAAGTTACTTCGATTTCCTTCGCCTCCACCCGCGCTGTTCAGGGTTTTTGGCAACTAGCTTTTCAACTAGCTGACTTTTTAGCGTGATTAACGATAGCGTATGGCCAAGAGTATCATGCAAGTCTCGACCAATCCTCATTCGCTCCTCGCGCTTAACAAGCTCCCTGATTCGTTCATTCGCTTGATCGAGTTGTTTTTCAAGCTCCATCCGCCGATTCATCGAACGAAAGACAAACGGGGTGCACAGCATCACGAGCAGAAAAGGCACCAAAAAAAACAAAGAGGACAACGACTCGTTATCATCCAGGATATATGAACGAAAAAGCGAAAGGGCGCCCAATACGATCAGCAACACAAATGCTGAAAACATAAATTGAAACTTTCTCTTATCCTGTATCCAAGTTAGAAAGCTAGCTGGGTAAAAACCCATAAAAATAGTAAAGGGATTAATCAACAGAATAAATAAAAGAATGACGAGCATTTGCAACAATAACCAAATGGTATACATTCTTTCTTTATCAATTACATAAAGCTGTCTATACGTAACAAGAAAAACGCCAAGAAGCAAAAAGCCCAAAACATGATTTTCTTTTAAAATATAATAAAGCGGCATGCTCAAGTAAATAAGATAAAGATAAGGCATCAACCCTAAACGTCTCGGAAAG
>BAXO01000049.1 GCA_001310555.1 Bacillus sp. JCM 19058 | reverse complement strand
AGGGAGTGGATGTTTCCACTCCCTTTTTGTGGGTGCTAGGCATGAGCATCATTTGGTGGCTTGGCAGTAGGAAATAGCCGAAGGAAGGGGCACCAACCGGGTATCATGAGAAGTCAGCAGGAGCCAAAGTAGTTATTGTTTTAAAACTAAGGAAACAGGGTGGTGTAAGCAGCAGAAGCATCGCGGTAGCAATTGAAGTTCTCTATGTTCCCGGACGATTCCGATTGGTTAATGCCCACAAAGTGAGGGCAAAAAAAGCATATCCCGACTTTATGAGTCTCGATACATAAAAGGTTGAACCGCTGAATACGGATCCGTACATAAGGTAGTGAGAGCGGCTAATCAAATTAGTACTTCGACCGTTGTTGCTGAAGAGGGAAAGAAATGCCAGCAGTTCGTGTTTCGAAGTGATTCCAGCCATTGGGGTCATTAACGGCAAAGGAAATGCGAGCAGGCCCGTTTTTGACTGCTTACTTCTGTTAGGAAGAAAAAACGTACTTAACGAGCAGCATATATTCATAACAAAGAAAGGGCAGCGGGTTTTCTCGAATTCAATTGTCTAAGAAAACGGAACGGACAAGGCGGTGGAGTACACGTTATTGTCCGAAAATGCTCGGGTTCGTGGGAATACTCTTATCCTATTAAAAAAAGTGAAGGTACGGTGCCTTCAGAGTTGCTAATACGTTTAATTTCTGCCACGATAGAAGAAAACGAATGAATGGTGAATGGCAGAAGGGATGGGAGCAAAGATGGGGACGCTCTGGTGGAATGGAACATTTATTACGATGGGGAATGAGCCGGATGTGAATGCGGTTTATGTTGAAAACGGAATCATCCAAGCAATCGGCGAAGAGTCAGCCTTAAAAAAAGCAATATCACGAGAGCATTGCAGATAGCATTAACCTCAATGGCGCTTATGTATATCCAGGCTTCGTAGATAGTCATCTTCATATGGTTGGTCACGGAGAAAAGCTAATACGCCTTGATTTATCCAACGCAGCAACAGCGAACGATTTAGCTGCTATGCTTAAAAAGGAAGTCGAGCAATCGAACAGGGGCGAATGGATTTTTGGCGATGGCTGGAATGAAAACAATTTTCCCGATCGGAAAATTTTTCATCGCGAGGAGCTTGATCAAATCGCTCCCGACCAGCCGCTGTATTTAACAAGAGTGTGCCGGCATGCTGCTCTTGTTAACAGGTATGCGTTAAACCTTGCCGGAATTACGAAGGATACCCCTGATCCTGCCGGTGGAATCATTGTCCGCGATGCTAATGGTGTGCCGACCGGCTATTTGCTTGATACAGCGACAGAGCTAGTGAAACAGGTTCTCCCACAAGTGCAGTCAGGCTATGTGGAACGGGCATTACAAACAGCGGTTGACGATCTGCTTCGACTCGGCCTTGTCGGCGGCCATACTGAGGATCTCCACTATTATGAAGGGTTTAAGTCAACGCTCTCTGCTTTCCAGAAAATAATTGATGGTAAGAAGCGTAAATTTCGAGCTCATTTGCTCGTCCACCATGAAGCTGTCAAAGAAATGGAAGCTACCGAGCTTGGTTTCGGTGAGGTATCTACGTTTCTAGAGCTAGGTGCAATGAAAATCTTCGCAGACGGAGCACTTGGTGCAAGAACGGCTTGGCTGACAAAGCCTTATACAGATGACCCCACGACAATGGGAGTTGCGTTCATTCGGAGGATCAACTTATGACCCTTGTAGAAAAGGCACGAAGTAAAGGGATGCCAGTTGCTATCCATACGATCGGTGATGCTGCATTAGAGCTTGCCTTGTCTGCCCTCGAAGCGTATCCGGTGCGAAATGGAAGAGACCGTCTCATCCACGTTCAGGTAATAAGACCGGAGCTGATTGAGCGCATTAAGAAATTAAATGTCATTCTCGATTTGCAGCCGCGCTTTGTTGCCGCTGACTTTCCGTGGGTTCGGGAAAGGCTTGGCCTGGAAAGAATGCCTTATGCCTTTGCGTGGAAAACCTTACTCAACCATGATTTGCGCTGTGCGGGTGGCTCGGACGCACCGATTGAACCGGCGGATCCGTTGCTTGGAATTCATGCAGCAGTGACGAGACAAAAGCCTGAAGGGGATGGAGAGGTGTTTGGTGCCGAGCAAAGGTTGACTGTCCATGAAGCCGTTCAGCTTTTTACGACCGGGAGCGCTTTTGCGATCGGGAAGGAGCATACTCGCGGGAAAATTGCGGTAGGCTATGTCGCAGATTTTACCGTACTCGATCAAAATTTGTTTCATATTCCTCCCGAGCGGATTTTGAGCACTAACGTGTTAATGACTGTCGTTGACAATACGATTATGTACGACGCTATAAAAGGCTGAGGTTTAAAGGAATTTGCGTTTCACCCGCTGCCAGAACGAATTAGTTTTAAGCTTTAATACGTTAATGTGTCGATCGGCTAGCTGAACCTGTAATTTTTTTGCATGCCCGACATTCAAGGCCTCATTGTCGACAGCGATAGCGGAGTATGTATTACCGCCCTTTTGATCAACCTTTAGTGTCAGAGCTCGACCCAATCCAAGTACAAAGGAAGAGCCTAATGTTCGGTATTCATTATTGTTTAGAGAGGCAATTTCACTAACTTGCATTGAGGGGAGAGTCGGATCAATGACTGCTCCATTAACAGATTTGTTGTAGGCTGTACTACCAGTCGGCGTTGAAATAATCATTCCGTCTCCACGAAAGGTTTCGAACAGGAAATCGTCAATATAAACGTCCATGACAAACGCTTTAGTCACGTGTGAACGAATGGAGCATTCGTTTAAGCAGTAGAAGGACATTCGTTCATCAATCGTAACTTCGATCACAGGATAGCGGCGAACCTCCAACTCTTCGTTCATAATCGCATCAAACATTGCCTCAGGGTGCTTAAGAGTAAAATCTGTATAAAAGCTTAACTGATCGGTATTGATTCCGACATAAAGGCAGTCATCTCTGAAGCCTGTTTTTCGTGTTGCCTGAAGAAAGGCGTTATCGCCGCCCAGACTAATAATAATGTTTGCGCTATTAATGTCTGAAACGACAGTGAACCCCTTATTAAGGGCGAGGTTGTTTAAGCGAGTAGCTAGCGACTCCATTTGTGCTGATCTCTTATAAAAAAAGAAAAAGGTTACGACCGTCAATCATTCCATATTCATTCCTTCCATAAAATGCTGAAACCTCTTTGAAACATTTCACGTATAGAAGCATACATGTCTTTAGTGGTCGATGCGGAATCGTTTATTACATGACCAGCATTATAATTTATGTTATCATAACCATTGTTTAGGAAAAAGGGGAACTGATTTGAATTTTAAGGAGTGGAAAAAGTGAGTCGAAAACGTTGGTTAGCTTTAATAGCTTTTGCCATGCTGTTAGTTGTTTCATCTGCTATTAACTTTGCCTCATTTTCGTCATCAGGCGCCTGGACGGAAGTGGATTCACTGTTAAGTGGGGATTGGAATGCAGAGCTTGTTGAATATGGAACGGCTGACGGCTCAATAGCTATTTTGGATGTAGACGGCGTCATCCAGGATACAGGTGGAGGCGGTTTGTTTGATGCTGCCGGGTATAATCATCAGCAATTTATTTCCCAGATCGATCATGCGATGAGCGATCCGCAAGTTCAAGGGATCATTTTACGAGTTAACACGCCGGGTGGCGGGGTGGTTGAAAGCGCCGAGATTTACGACAAAATCGTCGAAGCCAAAGAAAACTTTGGGAAAAGCGTTTACGTATCGATGGGGAGCATGGCTGCTTCTGGTGGTTATTACATTTCAGCCCCGGCTGATCGGATAATCGCTAGTCCCCATACGATTACCGGCTCTATCGGAGTCATTATGGAATCGATTAATATTGCTGAACTGGCGGAAAATTTCGGTGTAAAGGTTGAAACGATTAAAAGTGGGCCATATAAAGACATTATGTCCTCAACAAGGGATATGACTTCTGAAGAGCGAGAAATTTTGCAATCCTTAATTGACGAATCCTATGATGAATTTGTCCGCATTATTGCTGAGGGCAGACAAATCGATGAGGAGGAAGTCCGACAAATTGCCGACGGTCGCATATACAGTGGGAATCAAGCCCTTAATCTGAATTTGGTTGACGAGCTTGGCTCATTGGAGGATACGATTTCGTGGATGAAAGAGGAGCTCGGAGACTTGTCTGTTGTCCGTTATCAAATGAGTAACAGTTTGTCCAATTTATGGTCGATGAGTATGCAAAGGATATTTTCATCTGAAAAGCAAGAATTGAATCGCATTCAGGAGTACATTAGTAAGCATCGTGCACCGACTTTGAAATACATTTATGCTGAATAGAAAGGAGGCGGAACGATGTCACAGTTAATCCACCCGCCGCTTAAGCGAGCGAGAAAGTCGATTGGCCAAAGTTCAAATAATGAAAGCCCACCAGTCTTCATGCCTCCGGAGCAAGAGGCAAACCCTCTGGCTGACGCCCAGTTCGCTGGCTTTTGGATGCGCCTTTGGGCATTTCTAATGGATAGCCTTGTTTTAATTGCTGTCAATGGAATAATCATTTTCCCAGTACTACAGCTATTAGGAATACAATCGCTTGATTTAGGAATTGTTGGACTGGCGACCTTGCTAACTGCCGCCACCTTTTTTTCTCTATTTTGCGATTATGACAAAATATTATGGTCAAACAATCGGAAAAATGGTCTTTGGCCTGCGAGTGATCACAAAGGAAGGGCAATTGCTTAGCTGGCCGCAAGTTCTTTTTCGCGAAGGAATCGGCCGCTATATTCAACAAGCTTTTATGTTATTAAATTTGCTCTATCTTACGATTGCTTTTACTGGTAATAAGCAAGGAATTCATGATATGATTGCTGACTCTTATGTCATTCATGATCGTTCATAAGCCTTATTAAACCCGCCACATTTTGCTGGCGGGTTTATTTTTGTACAAATAGGAAAGTATAGAAAAAAAACTAGAAAAAGAAAAAGGGGCCTCACTCATGATCTGGTTTATCATTTCCTTATGCCTTGTTTTTCTATTACTTATTCTTTGTTTTGCTAAGCTAACATTCAAACTACAATATAAGCACAACAAAGACGATGATTTGTTATCGGTTAACATCTTTGTTTGGGCGATTCATGTTTATACGTTCGAAGCTCCTATCATAAAAATCGCTGCGGACTCCCCCGCCTTGTTAATAAATGAAAAAAAATACATTCGGAGATCAGACCTCAGCAGGAACAAAAAAAGAAAATAACGATTCAAATGATAGTCAATTGGATAAGAAGGACGAGAGACATCATTAACCATGTCGTAACCCTTCACACAATTGTAAAACGGTTTTTGAAAAAGGTTCACATAAAAGAGCTTTACTGGCATTCGGAGCTAGGACTCGGCGATGCGGTATTAACCGGTCAAGCTTCAGGAGCAGTTTGGACGCTAAAAGGTCTAATCATCGGAACGATGGCCCGATATATGAGAATGAAGCAAGTGCCAAAGCTGTCAATTACTCCTCAGTTTCAACGACTGATTTCACAAACTGATTTTTCATGCATGATCTCCTTTCGAGCTGGACATGCTATCATTGCAGGTCTAATGATCGTAAAGCACTGGAAAGGCAGGCCGTTGTTTTCCCGGGCCAATCATACGCAAGAAGAAAATATTTAGTTTGTTGAAGGAGGAATAAACATGAACGATCATCCAATTCAAGGCTTGATGAAAACAGCGATGGAAAATCTGAAGGAAATGGTCGATGTCAATACAATTGTAGGAGATCCGGTAGAGACCCCTGACGGTAGCGTCATCATGCCCGTTTCTAAGGTAGGGTTTGGCTTTGCGGCAGGAGGAAGCGAATTCGTGCTTGAAAATCAGCAACGGGGCAATGACCACGAAGAACACAATCATCCATTTGGTGGAGGAAGCGGTGGCGGTGTTTCCATTACACCAATAGCCTTTTTAATTGTAAACAGCTCCGGTATTAAAATGGTACATTTGGACAGTCAAACTCATCTATACGAAAGACTGCTTGACTTTGCTCCACAGGTCGTCGAAAAAAATACAGCAAATGCTACAACCGGATGAACAAACAAAAAAAACGAATACTCAACAGCCACCGTTATAAGGAATGGGATTATCCATTCCTTTTTTTCTATATCTTTAATGAGTCGATTGAAAAAAGTCATAACTAGGAAGGAGCAAAACTTAGCTGCTCGTCGTAGCAAAAATTTTGCAAATAAAACCGGCGCACAGGCGCTCAAACCACAAGTTTAGAGCATCTGCCGACAAAAAGGCGGCAGAATCGCCGAAAAGGGCACCTGAATCGCCGAAGCAAGGAGTACCTGTAGGGTGAGAGTGCTCATCCGTCGAAAGAGAGCTCTCCTGACGAAAAAAAGTGTCTCATCCGTCTGAAGAGAGAGCTCTCCTGACGAAAAAAAAGTGTCTCATCTGTCGAAAGAGAGCTCTCCCGTCGGAAAAAGGAGCTCTCCTGTCGGAAAAAGCTCTCCCGTGGCCTTTCCGTCGGAATCGGAAGCTCTCCTGTTATCAGAATTGACGAGAAAGCAACTGAGCCGATGAAAGGCATTCTTCCTGTGGATCACTTGAAAAAAATGAGAATTGTCAGTATGATGGGCATGTACATCAATTTAAAATGAGGACGAGGGGGATGAACATGGCACAAGTTACATTCAAGGGAAATCCTATAACATTGCTTGGGAATGAAGTGAAAGTAGGAGAACAGGCGCCTGAGTTTACGGTGCTGGCCAATGATTTATCGGAGGTTCATTTAGCTGATTCGAAAGGACAGGTTCGTTTAATTAGTGTGGTCCCATCTCTTGATACTGGTGTTTGCGATCAGCAAACACGTCGATTTAATGAAGAGGCGTCGGCTTTGAATAATGTCAAAATATTGACAGTGAGTGTAGACTTGCCATTTGCACAAAAGCGTTGGTGTGCATCCGCTGGGATTGACAATGTTCAGACCTTATCCGATCATCGTGACTTGTCGTTCGGTCAAGCATTTGGAGTGGCGATTGAGGAGCTTCGTCTGCTCGCCCGTGCCGTGTTTGTCGTCGATTCTAACGATAAGGTGAGCTACGCAGAATATGTGAGCGAGGCAACAAATCACCCGAATTATGAAGCAGCCATTGAAGCTGCCAAGGCAGCACAATAAGTGCGGAAAGCGCGCCCGTTACCTTGAGGTATCGGGCTTTTGTTTGAAAAAGGCTTGAATAGCAGGGGGCAAAGGAAGATGGGACTATTATATGTCGATCAGTTTTTTTGAATTGTTAAATGAGGGAGCAACAGAACTCGCACAAAGTGGTTCGCTCACCTATTTGGAGGGGTTGGCCGAGTTTGGCGATGCCCTTTTTACAGGAAGAGCTTTACCGATTGAGAATCAGGCGATACACAATCGGCTTCAACAAAAGCGTGTTCAATTAAATATAGAAGAGCTTAAGGCGGAAACTGTTCGAAAGGCTTTTCAGCTTGCCGTTTTAAAAGGAATGAAGGGAGCGATCCAGCCTCACCATTCGATGACACCGGATGCTGTCTGCCTATTTATAAGCTATTTAGTCAATAAAGTAACACAAGGCAAAGAGACGATACAGACAGTACTTGATTTAGCTGTAGGCTCAGGCAATCTGTTATCTGCCCTTCTGAATCAGGCACAAGTACCAGTTAAGGGGTACGGCTATGAAGTCGATGAAACGCTGTTAAAGCTTGCCTTCGTCAGTGCCAATTTACAGCGAAAAGAAGTTGACTTATTTCATCAAGACAGTATCCAGGCAACATCAATTCCGACTGTTGATGTTGTTGTTACCGATGTGCCAGTTGGTTATTATCCAAAGGATGAAGTCGCCCAAAGGTATGAATTAAAGGAGGAAAACGGTCATTCCTTGATCCATCATCTGATGGTTGAACGTGCGATTGAGCATACAAAGGCAGGAGGATTTATTTGTTTGCTCATTCCAAATTTTTTATTTGAGAGTGAGCAAGCAAAGAAGCTTCACTCTTTTTTAAAAGAAAATGTTTTTATCCACGGATTGCTGCAACTGCCGCAGACGATGTTTCAATCAGATCAATTTTCCAAGAGTATACTGATATTACAAAAACATGGAAACGGCGCACGTCAGGCGAGACAAGCCTTGCTTGCTGAGCTCCCTTCCTTCAGCAAAAAGGATTCCTTAGCGGATATGATTCGTCAGATTGATCATTGGTTTACCGAAGAACTAGGAATTTAAGCAAGATGCAGTACGCTATTTCTCTCTCCGTTTTTCGGCTGGTGATTTCCTGTGCAGACCTGTTTCAGGAAATTGCCAGCAATGCAAACATTTTTGTCATTTACCTAGCCGTTCAAAGATAACCCGTCAATTGCTGTTGACGGGTTTAGACAATGACCAATGGCAGCTCCCTTTTTGACGATTGTAGCCTGTTGCTATGACGTTTCAACTACTGTCCTTTTGCTCCATTTACTTCATAAAAATCGGACGGTTATGAAACGGTTTCAAATCTGAAAATAAAGAAATTATGTGAAAACGATCACAAAATCGCGGATTTACTTGAAAAACAAGGTTGTGAGTGCTTAAATGTAGGAGTATCTTATTTATACTACTGCTTGATGATAATCCGATATTGTGAGGATTGAGTATAGAAAAAAGGAGCTGTCAAGTGAATGACAAAAATATTGGCTATCAATGCTGGTAGCTCATCGTTAAAATTTCAATTGCTCGAAATGCCTGAAGAAAACGTAATAACGAAAGGTTTGTTTGAACGAATTGGATTAACAGGAGCCCTGCTCACGATTGAAGTTAATGAAAAAAAATATAAAAGTGAGATCGAAATAGCCAATCATGCTGAAGCTGTAAGAATCTTACTTGAACAGCTTGAGAAGCATCAGGTTATTCGCTCTTTGGCGGAAATTGATGGCATTGGCCACCGTGTTGTTCATGGTGGTGAAAGTTTTCATGATTCGGTTTTAATAACGACTGAGGTGCTTACCGAAATCGAAAGAATTTCAGAACTTGCCCCTCTCCATAATCCAGCGAATATTATTGGGATCAAGGCGTTTCAAAAAGTTCTGCCAGACGTCCCTGCGGTTGCGGTGTTTGACACGGCCTTCCACCAAACGATGCCCGAGAGCTCTTTCTTATACAGTTTACCTTACGCTTATTATAAGGATTATGGCATTCGCAAATATGGGTTCCATGGGACCTCACATAAATATGTATCACAAAGGGCAGCTGAAATTCTCGGACGGCCGCTTGAGCAATTGCGCCTAGTATCGTGCCATTTAGGTAATGGAGCGAGTATTGCCGCAATTCATGGCGGTAAATCCATTGATACGTCCATGGGATTCACACCGTTGGCCGGAGTGACGATGGGGACAAGATCAGGGGATGTTGATCCAGCCCTCATTCCTTTTATAATGGGAAAAACGGGCGATGAAGCCGCTCAGGTTATTAATACATTAAATAAAAAGAGCGGCCTGCTTGGTATTACAGGCTTCTCCAGTGATTTACGAGATATTGAGCAGGAGGCCGAAGCAGGGAATAGCCGAGCACAGCTGGCGCTTGACGTTTTTACTTCGCGGATTCATCAGTACATCGGTTCGTACGCTGCTCGAATGAGCGGGATCGATGCTATTATTTTCACTGCCGGTATCGGTGAGAATAGTCAACTAATTCGAGAGCGAGTACTGACAGGATTAGAGTTTATGGGAATTTACTGGGATCCTTCCTTGAATCAAGTCAAGGGAAAGGAAGCCTTTGTAAACTATCCGCATTCTCCAGTGAAGGTTCTGATCATTCCTACTAATGAAGAGATTATGATTGCCCGGGATACCGTGCGCTTGTCGTCATAAATTTGAATGACTTAAAACAGCTTTTTTTCATGGATAAACGTGAAGAAGGCTGTTTTTTTTAAGCGAATGACTAGAAGGAGACAAAGGAGCGAGCTTTGTGACCCCGCACCTTAAAGGAACGTGAACGTCTCGCGCGCAATGCTTCCATAGTCAACTAGAGGCTACTTTAAGTGTACGCCCTTATCTAGTCGATTCTCATTCCTATTCTTCTCAACATGACTTAGTTGTGAGTAAGGCCACCGCGCTCAACCTACCTTTCAATCTGGTCGCAAGCTCTCTTGTTTTCGCTTGGAATCGATTGGGCATATAAGCTGAACGCTGAACGGCTAGCCGTGACCGAGCGTGGTGGACATACCGCCTCAAAAGCTGCTCCTTTTTGCTTTGTCGTATAAAGCAAGATAAAATAGAATTGAGAAATGGTGCGGGAATGGTGGAAGGAGGATGGCAATGGCGACGTTTCTTCATGCAGAAGAAGGCGAAAAGGTAATCGGCTTTTTTCTTATTCGAGAAAGAGAGCTGAAACAGGCAGCAAATGGGAGCGATTATGCGAATTTTGTCCTTGAAAGAAACCTGGAATTTATTCCTGCCAAGCTTTGGGATATTTCAAAAGAGCAAAAGCAACAGCTTAAACGCAAAGCTGTCGTCAAGGTCGAAGCGACGGTAACGCTTTATCGTCAGCAAAAGCAGCTACAAATTCAGCGAATCCGCCTTGCCAAGGAAGAGGATGCTGTCAATGTGACGGAGCTGATCTCGAGAAAAGGCTTGTCGCGGGAGGAATTATGGAATCGGCTCAGAGCCAAATGGAGGAAATTGAATCCAAGCCTTTAAGGGCGATTATTACTAAATTGCTGAGTGAACGAATGTTCGTGAACGTTTAACGACGCTTCCGGCAACGAAGTCGTTTCATCATGCCTATTATGCCGGATTGCTTCAGCAAACGGTTGAGCTGACTAACAATGCGATTGAACTGCTGCCACTTTATCCACAGCTCAAGAAGGATGTAATCCTCACTGCTTGTCTTTTGCATGGCATCGGCAAAACAAAGGCGTTTTCTGAACCGATTGCTCCGGAATACTCGATCGAAGCAGAGTTGATTGGTCAGGTGGTACTCGGAATTGAGCTGATCAATGAGGCGGCTTTTGAAGCAGGAATTGACTCCAGCAATGAAGAATTACTAGCATTAAAGCATTGTATTCTGAGTCAGAACGGTGACGTTGAGCTAGGATGGGGTAGTGCGATCTCGCCGAAAACGAATGAGGCAGTATTTTTACAACAAGTGAAGCAAATGAACAGCCAGCTCAATGCTCTTGAGCAAGTACGCGAGCAAACGTCCGGCGATTGGAACTATTCACCGATGTTTAAACGGAAAATGTACTCAAAGATAGAAAAATTAGATTGAAGGTGAACGTATGAAAAATTATGAGCAGCGGCGGTTAGTGGAAATCACTCAGTGGGAAGAGCAATATTTCGCCCATGAGGTTACTGATATTGAATATGCATATTACCAATGGACAGATAGATTGTTGGAAAAATGGGGAGATAAGCGAAAGCACCGGTTGTTAAAGCAGCTCGATTCTGTGTTTTTTTCAGATTCAAGCCTCGCTCCAGCATAGCCGGATGCATGAAGAAACAAAAAAAGAGAATCGTAAGCCATGCTCGTACATTTGACGCTGCCATCGATGATATTACAGACTTGAAGACGTTACCGCTAAACCAGCTCGCCTTTATTGCAGAGCAATATATGGCAAAGCAGCGACTCCTTGCCTTTGGACAAGGAGGAATATCGGGAATGGGCGGCCTCCTTCTTCTGGCGACTGATCTTCCGGCTCTAGCAGCGTCAATCTTCGTTCTATACAGCAGCTTGCATCTATATACGGCTATGATTTGAATCATCCATTTGAAATGGCCCTCGTCTTGAAAATCTTTCATACCGCGACCTTACCGAAGCCATTTCAAGCAAAGGCTTGGGATAATTTATTCAACGAGGTTGAACAGTATGGTCAAGTCGATTTCTTTTATCAAGGGGAAGAAGACGTGCTCGAGACAGCCTGGCTTCATCAATTGTTAAGCCAATGTGCTAAAAATATGGTCATATCGATCGTACGGAAAAAAAGTGATTCAAGGTGTTCCGCTTGTCGGTATTGCCTTTGGAGCCGGTATGAATTACCGGTTTTCACAGCAAGTGATCGAAGTGGCAGGACATTTTTATCAAAAACGCTTATTGTTGGAAAGGCAATAAGGAGAGGTGGAGCATCGCACCATCCTCGCTATCTAAAAAAAATTAAAATTAATAAGTGTTTACCTCTTGCCAAAACGAGCAGTCGTTGGTAAAGTAATGTATATTAATAAATTTATTTGCTGATTTTATGCAGATACGATTAGGGCTTGTTAAATGCTCTTTTCTTTTTAGAATTAATGTATAAAAATAATGTTCGAAGCATGAATATTCATTGGAGGGAAAGTAACTATGAGTAAAAAAAAGGTCGTATTGGCATATTCCGGAGGATTGGATACTTCCGTAGCGATTAAATGGTTGGCTGACAAAGGCTACGATGTAATTGCTGTCGGTCTCGACGTTGGGGAAGGAAAGGATTTGGCTTTTATAAAGGAGAAAGCACTTAAAGTCGGTGCCATTCAATCGTATACAATTGATGCAAAAAAAGAATATGCCGAGGATTTCGTATTGCCGGCATTGCAGGCACATGCATTGTATGAGCAGAAGTATCCTCTCGTCTCCGCTCTTTCCCGACCATTGATATCAAAAAAAAGCTCGTAGAAATTGCAGAGCAAACAGGGCAGATGCTGTTGCGCATGGCTGTACGGGTAAAGGGAATGATCAGGTTCGCTTTGAAGTATCGATTCAAGCCCTTAATCCAAACCTGGAGGTTCTTGCTCCAGTGCGGGAATGGGCTTGGTCCCGAGACGAAGAAATTCAGTATGCAAAAGAGAACAATATCCCGATTCCAATCGATTTGGATAACCCGTATTCGGTTGACCAAAATCTATGGGGGCGCAGCAACGAATGTGGTATTCTCGAGGATCCTTGGGCTACTCCACCTGAGGGGGCGTATGAGCTAACTGTGCCAATTGAAAAAGCTCCAGATCAAGCGGAGTGGATCGAAATCGGCTTTGAGCAAGGGGTACCAGTGTCATTAAATGGGCAGAGCTATCCGCTCGATGCTTTAATTTTGACATTGAATGACATTGCCGGCAAGCACGGTGTCGGTCGAATTGATCATGTGGAAAACCGCTTAGTTGGCATCAAGTCGCGTGAAGTATATGAGTGTCCTGGCGCAATTACGCTCATTCAAGCCCATAAGGAGCTAGAGGATCTAACTCAGCCTAAGGAGGTCGCTCACTTTAAGCCGGTAGTTGAGAAAAAGCTAACTGAGTTAATTTATGAAGGTCTCTGGTTTTCACCGTTACAGCCAGCGCTGCTTGCCTTTTTGCAGGAGACACAAAAATCCGTGACGGGGGTTGTACGCGTCAAGCTTTATAAAGGTCACGCAATAGTAGAAGGTCGTAAATCGGCATACTCACTATATGATGAAAAGCTGGCAACGTATACGCCAGAGGATGAATTTGATCATAGCGCAGCCGTTGGCTTTATTTCACTTTGGGGCTTGCCAACTAAAGTGCATAGCCTTATTAACAAAAACGCAAACAAGAAAGAGGTAACATTGTGACTAAGCTATGGGGTGGACGTTTTACCAAAACCGCAGAAGAGTGGGTCGACGCTTTCGGGGCGTCGATCAGCTTTGATCAGAGGCTCGTTCATCAGGATATCGAAGGCAGTCTGGCCCATGTGACGATGCTCGGCAAGTGTGGAATTTTGCCGGAGGATGAGGTTGAACTCATCAAAAATGGATTAATGAGCTTGAGTGAAAAAGCAAAGGCAGGGGAGCTTGAATTTTCTGTTCAAAATGAAGATATTCACCTCAATCTAGAGAGGTTGCTCATTGAGGAGGTCGGTCCAGTTGGCGGTAAGTTACACACCGGGAGAAGCCGAAACGATCAAGTGGCGACCGATATGCATCTTTATTTACGAACTGAAACAAAGGACATTATGGCAGCGGTGAAGACCGTACAACAAGCCTTGCTTCACCAAGCAGGACAGCATGTTGAAACTTTGATTCCCGGCTATACCCATTTGCAACGAGCGCAGCCGGTCTCCTTTGCTCATCATTTGCTCGCATACTTTTGGATGCTTGAGCGCGATTACGGGCGCTACAAAGACAGCATCAAGCGGCTGAATGTGTCCCCTCTCGGAGCGGGAGCTTGGCTGGGACAACCTTCCCGATTGATCGCGAATTCTCCGCTGAGTTGCTCGGCTTTGAATCCATTTACGAAAACAGCCTCGATGCTGTGAGTGACAGGGATTTCATCGTCGAATTTCTGGCCGCTTCTTCAGCTTTGATGATGCATCTCTCTCGCTTATGTGAGGAATTGATTCTCTGGTCTTCACAGGAATTTCAATTTATTGAAATTGATGATACCTTTGCTACCGGGAGCTCCATTATGCCGCAGAAAAAAAATCCGGACATGGCGGAGTTAATCCGTGGCAAGACTGGTCGCGTGTATGGCAACCTTTTTTTCATTATTAACGACGTTGAAAGGCTTGCCCCTTGCTTATAATAAGGATATGCAGGAAGACAAGGAAGGCATGTTTGATACGGTAGAAACGGTGAAAGGCTCCTTGCAAATTTTTGCCGGAATGATAGAAACGATGCTCGTGAAATCGGAGACGATGGAGAAAGCCGTTCATCAGGATTTTTCTAATGCGACTGAGCTCGCCGATTATTTAGCGACAAAAGGAATGCCCTTCCGTAAGGCTCACGAGGTTGTCGGAAAGCTCGTTCTTCTTTGTATTCAGAAAGGAATCTACTTGCTTGATCTGCCTTTTGCAGAATATAAAAAAGCGAGCCAGTTATTCAGTGATGATATTTTTGACGTGCTGCAGCCGAATACGGTCGTCGCTCGAAGAAACAGTGCGGGTGGTACAGGCTTTGACCAAGTACGCCAAGCCTTGGTTAAAGCAGAGAAGCATTTGTCGTCCGAATAAATGAGTTGTTCGCCCCCGAGTTATTTGTCTAAAAGTGAGAGCACAGCAGAGTAAACATAGCTGTGCTTTTAATCGTTCAATTCGCACGGCGCATCATGGCAATTGGAGCTGAATAAGTACGAAACGGAAGGCGCGTAAGTAATATCAAAGTTTTCTCAACACGATCGACCGAAAGTGATAATCTCCACCTACTACTTCAGTAGGTACGATGTTAAAGTACTCAATCGCAAGTAATTCCGAGAGTAGCCGCTTGATTAAATCGTCCTGAAAAAAAAGAAAAGAACCTTTTAGGTACATAGTGATCCTCTTTCCAAATCCCTTCAAAATTCTTCCCACCGTACAACCCAAAATAAAATAGACCTGACGGTTTTAATACCCTTTTTATTTCTTTAAGGCTGTCTCGACTTCTTTCCTTTGGAGTGTGAAGAAGACAATTCAGTGACCAAATGGACTCAAAAAAAATTGTCTTCACATCGTGATCATTCTAACGTCTAAAAAATCTAGACCCAACAACCCAATGATGGTATCCTAAATGAAGGAATAACGATAAATGAAGAGAGGGAGGAGATAGAATGAAGCCAAATATTTTGCTGATCACGGTCGATCAAATGCGTGCAGACTGTTTAAGTATTCTCGGACATCCAGCCGTAGAAACGCCATACTTGGATCAGCTGGCTGAAGGAGGTGTCCTATTTTCCAATGCGTATACAGCGACGCCATCCTGTATACCTGCTCGGGCAGCATTGCTGACCGGGATGGGGCAAGCTTCTCACGGAAGAGTCGGCTATGCAGATAAAGTTCCTTGGAATTATGAACGGACGCTGCCAGGTGAGCTAGCCAACGCCGGCTATCACACTCAATGCATTGGAAAAATGCATGTTTATCCGACCCGGAAGCTCATGGGCTTTCACAACATTGAGCTGCATGATGGCTACATGCATTACAAGCGCTTTAAGCATCAGACGAATACTTTGGAGTCGTTTGAGTATTGTGATGATTATTTGATTTGGCTGAGGGATAAAAAAAGGAGCACAGCACGATGTTGGTGATCTTGGTCTTGATTGTAATTCCTCGACGATGTCGAGAGCCTGGGGAATGGAGGAGAAATATCATCCTACCAATGGGTTGTTGAGCGCTCGACTGACTTTTTGCGCAGACGCGATCCGACGAAGCCTTTCTTTTTAAAAATGTCGTTTGTTCGCTCATCCTCCATTTGATCCGCCACAAGAGCTTTATCAGCAATACTTAGATAGTGAGATTCCGGAGCCGGTTATCGGTGAATGGGCTGACATAGAGGATGACAATAGCGGCTATATGCCGGTAACGCGAAAAGGCAAAGTGCCTGAAAACAGGTTAAGGCGCGCTCGAGCCGCTTATTATGCATTAATAGCCCATCTCGATTTTGAAATCGGTAAATTTATTAATATTATGCAGGAATTTGGAGTCCTAAACAATACGATCATTCTCTTTACATCTGATCATGGAGAAATGCTGGGCGATCATCACCGTTTTGCAAAGTCTTTACCGTACGAAGGCAGTTCCGCTGTTCCGTTCATTATCCATGATAGCGGCAATCATCTGAAGCTGAAGAGAGGCTCGAGAGTTGAGCAGACCGTAGAATTGCGCGATATTATGCCGACCTTGCTCGATGCGGCTGGGGTAGAGAGTCCGGATACGGTCGACGGGAAAAGTGTCCTGCCGTTGGCGCAAGGAAAGAAGACCGAGTGGCGAGAGTACATTCATGGCGAGCACTCATATGGTGCAATTTCGAACCATTATGTAACGAACGGCAAGGAAAAGTATATTTGGTTTTCACAAACGGGTGAAGAGCAATATTTTGATTTGGAGAACGATCCGCACGAATTAACGGATAGAAGCAAGGACGAAGGTTACGAGGAGCGAGTGTCAGCTTTAAGGCTTCGGTTAATTCACGAATTAAAGGGTCGTGAGGAAGGCTATTCTGACGGGCAATGCTTAGTTGTCGGAAAAAAAACCAAGAGCTTGTCTGAGCCATATTTTATAAATGAGGAAGGAGCGAACGAATGTCTATACTGGCAGTGCGGGGAGACGAACTATTTTTAGGTGACGAAAAAGTTCAACTTATCTCTGGTGCGATTCATTATTTTCGCGTTGTACCTGACTATTGGAAGGATCGTTTATTAAAATTAAAGGCATGCGGCTTCAATTGCGTTGAAACGTATGTCCCTTGGAATTTGCATGAGCCGAAGGAAGGTCAGTATAATTTTGAAGGTCTTGCTGACATTGAGCGTTTTATACGGACTGCAGATGAGCTTGGCCTATATGTGATTGTTCGACCAAGCCCGTATATTTGTGCCGAATGGGAATTTGGTGGCTTACCGGGCTGGTTACTTGCCGATGCGAATATGAAACTGCGAACATATTACCTACCATTTCTTGAAAAGGTTGATCGATACTACGATGTGCTGTTACCTAAGCTGAAGCCATATTTGCGCACGAATGGTGGCCCGATCATCGCGATGCAAATAGAAAACGAGTATGGCAGCTATGGAAATGACACGAAATATCTACAATATGTAGAGGCGGGACTAATTAAGCGCGGAATCGACGTGCTCTTGTTTACATCCGATGGTCCGACTGATGCGATGCTGCAAGGGGGAATGGTTCCAGATGTACTGGCTACCGTTAATTTCGGATCAAGGTCAAAGCAAGCCTTTGATAAGCTGCATCAATATCGACCTGAGAGTCCACGCATTTGCATGGAATTTTGGAACGGTTGGTTCGACCATTGGGGTGAGAAGCATCATACGAGGGATCCGCAAGATGCAGTCGCCGCCTTTACAGAGATGTTAGAAAGCGGAGCATCAGTTAACTTTTATATGTTTCACGGGGGCACAAATTTCGGTTTCTACAATGGTGCAAATTTTGATGCTGATTACGCACCGACTGTCACGAGCTATGACTATGATTGCCCGATAAGCGAATCGGGTGATTTAACGCCAAAGTACTACGCGGTTCGTGCTGCAATCGCCAAACACCAGCCGTTAGGCGAATTAAAGCTTCCTGAACCAATTCCGAAGATAGCTTACGGCAAGGTGAAATTGACCGAAAGCGCTGAGCTGTTTTCTAATCTCGAGCATATTAGTGAGGCGGTTCATAGCGTCCAGACAGAGTCGATGGAACGGCTCGGGCAAAATTACGGCTTCGTTCTATACCGAACCTTCATTGAAGGGCCGCGTCCCGAATCGAAATTAACGATTCAGGAGATCCGTGACCGTGCTTTAGTCTTTGTCAATGATGAATATAAAGGCATTATTGACCGTTGGCAGGACTCGACGATCTCCTTTGCTATACCAGAGGAAGGCGCAAAGGTCGAACTTCTAGTGGAAAATCTCGGTAGAATTAATTACGGCTTTCGAATGAAGGATCCAAAAGGAATAACTGAAGGGGTTCGCTTTGAACGACAGTTTCTTTATGATTGGACAATCTATTCATTGCCTTTGGAGAATTTGACTGGCCTCTCCTTCACACAAGCACCTGCCTCGCATAACAAACCGGCGTTTTATAAAGGACATTTCCAGGTCGATGAAATTGGCGATACGTTTGTCGAATTGCAAGGATGGACGAAAGGAGTCGTCTTTATTAACGGTTTCAATTTAGGGCGTTATTGGGAAGTCGGCCCGCAGGAAACGTTGTATTTGCCAGGACCGCTTCTGAAAAAAAGGAACAAACGAAATCGTTGTATTCGAACTGCATCAGACGTCTAACGCTGAAATCGTTCTAGGCGACACTCCGAAATTAGGATAAATTGAAAGCGCATTCCGGCATTCATTACCGGTATGCGCTTTTTAGTCCGGTCTGAATTTCTATAGTGATAAAAGGTGAAAAACCCCAAAAATTGAGAAATGATTCGGGTCATAGTGTCAGTGCTTGACCTGCTGATCCTGTTAAAGTCACCTATTGGCAAGCTGCGGAATGCATTATCACTAGCTGATAGAAGCTTCTTTTACCGCGGATACATAGGCAGTAACTCCTGTAAAAAGTCCTGACGAAACGGCCAGTAACCCCAACCGACAGAAGTTATTCCCCAGATAAACCCCTCTGCGTATGCGTAGTAACTAAGATAGATGGTTCACATATCCTTTGCATAAACGCTCAGAATAAACTAAAGCATGTCGCTTTTTTTAGAAGCGTGTACAATCGAGCTAGCGAAGTTTTTCGGTAAAAGCTAGGCAAAGGAACGAGCTAAAGGACAAGCGAAATGATTATAATCTACGATCGAACAGGCTTCAAAAAAAGGCGCTAATACGTATATTCTCCATTCCATTTTAGAAAAAAGTAAGATTTTTTTTCTAAAAGAGCGGAAAATATAGTATGATCAAAGGAGATAAAGGTGATTGAAAGGGGGAAGCAGATGCGTCATGCTTTAGTGACTGCTGGAGCAAAAGGACTCGGTTTGAAAGTAACAGAAGCATTGCTCGAAAGTGGATATTCTGTTTCTGTCACTTACCGGAATGATAAGGGGGCTGCCGAGCAGCTTAAAGAAAGATGGTCGAGGTTTGAAGACAGAATCCAGCTCTTGCCTTTAGATGTGACAAACAAGCAGGAAATTGCGGATAGGGTTGATCAAGCCTTTCAGAAGTTCGGACGAATTGATGTTTTAGTCAATAACGCGGGTCCGTATTTCTTTGAGCGAAAAAAGCTGCTCGATTATGAGGAGAGCGAGTGGTATGACATGCTGGAAGGAACCTAAGCGCCATGTTCCATATGCTGAAGAAGGTTATACCGATTATGAGAAAGCAGCAATATGGGCGCATCATTACATACGGTTTTCAGGGGGCCTCGAATGCACCTGGCTGGCTGTATCGTTCTGCTTATGCAGCAGCCAAGGTCGGCCTCGTTTCACTAATGAAATCCATCGCTGTTGAAGAAGCTGAAAATGGTATTACCGCTAACATGGTTTGTCCAGGCGATATTACTGGCGAAATGAAAGAGGCAACTATCGCCGAGGCGAGGCGAGTCAATGACAACAAAACGCCGATTGGACGGTCGGGAACAGGAGAAGATATCGCTCGTACCGTCTTATTCCTCTGTGATGACAATGCCGATATGATCACGGGTGCGGTCATGGAAGTGACCGGAGCCATCGACGTTATCCATCGTCACCGATAAGTATGTATAGGGTTCCATATTTTGTTACACCTTAAGGATGAGGTGATAGCATTGAAAAAAATGGAGCGTACTTCCCGTATTTGTCCTTGTTTGCTCAATCCTGACGATGGCTATGTATACTCAGGCCTCTGAGCTGATGCAAGCATTTTCGGTTCGAATCACTGTAGTTGAACAGGATGTTATTTATGAATGGGAGTACGATAATCCCAATCATTACGAGTATGAAGAAGGAACTACGTCATAAAAGGCGAAGAAGCCAAGGGGAAAGTAGAAGCGATTGTAAAAGAAATTGGTTTAAATGAAAAAGCGAAGGCAGAAGAGATGGCAGAACGGTTAAAACGAAGGTTTCCACAGCTTGAAAAAAATGGATGTACGTTTTATGAATGGAGACAGTAAGCTGTTTACCTGGGTTTGGAAAGCTGCTGATTAATCACATTGCTTACTACTTCTTGCTTTCTCACGACATTTGATGAGGAGGTCAGTTATGAAAATCGGCGTTCCGATTGAGGTGAAAAATAACGAGAACAGGGTGCTATTACTCCGGCCGGGGTAGTCGCCTTAAGTGAGCGTGGGCACCAAGTAGTGCTTGAGAAAGGTGCGGGTCTAGGCTCAGGATTTACAGACGAACAGTATGTAGAAGCCGGAGCGATACTGAGCGAGCGGACGGAGGAAGTATGGGCAGCAGAAATGGTCATGAAGGTAAAGGAGCCATTGCCTGAAGAATATCGTTATTTTCATGAAGGTTTAATTCTCTTCACATATTTGCACCTTGCACCCGAGAAACAACTGACAGCAGCTCTCTTAGAAAAAAAAGGTAACCGGGATCGCTTATGAGACTGTGCAGCCGCCTGACGGTTCACTTCCTTTGCTGACGCCGATGAGCGAGGTTGCCGGGCGGATGGCAACTCAAATCGGTGCTCAATTTTTGGAAAAAAACAAAAGGCGGCAAAGGGATTTTGCTTTCAGGTGTTCCAGGAGTATCGAGAGGAAAAGTGGCCATTATCGGTGGTGGTGTAGTCGGAACAAATGCTGCTAAAATCGCGATAGGTCTCGGTGCGGACGTTACACTTCTGGATGTTAATCCAGCTCGTTTGCGCCAGCTCGACGATCAGTTCGGCACCTTGCTCCAAACGACGATGTCCAATCCGCTCAATATTGCTGAAGCCGTAAAACGGGCTGACTTAGTCATCGGTGCCGTTCTCATTCCAGGCGCGAAGGCTCCGCGGCTCGTCAGCGAAGAAGTAGTCAGGCAAATGAGTCCTGGTTCAGTCATCGTCGATGTCGCTATTGACCAAGGTGGGATTTTTGAAACGACTGATCGGATTTCTACACACGATAACCCAACCTACGTAAAACATGACGTTCTCCACTATGCGGTTGCGAATATGCCTGGCGCCGTACCGCGGACATCGACGATTGCTTTAACTAATGTGACAGTGCCTTACGCGCTTCAAATTGCCGACAAAGGATTTGAACTAGCGTGTCGGGATAACGGGGCACTATTGCAAGGAATTAATACTCTTGCTGGCCATGTAACCTACCAAGCGGTTGCGGAAGCACAAGGGCTGGAATACTGGAAGAGTGAAGAATTATTAAAAAAAATAATTGTGGAGCCGTTACTTATCTATATGGAAGTAGCCAGCCCATTTACATTGAAGCCAAAATGAAGGAGCATCGATTTTATATCGGTGCTCTTTTTTTCATTCGATGAGCGCCAGCTAAGGAGGGGGAGTGAAAGGGCTGTCTGCCTCTCCAGCTCGTGCCTGGGTAGCTAGAATGGAAGGGAAAGGAACGCGCTCGGGTATAGCAAGGTGCAAAAGAAAGGAACGCGCTGCTTTACTATTTGCACCGTAGCAGGATGGAATCATTCGTATGATAAAGCAGCATTGATGAAGTCAGCTCATTCAAGAAAAAAAAGTGGTTGTTTTCACAGAAATTTAACGATATAATGTAACCAGCTTACTGGCATACTAGTTATAGTAAAATGCCTCTTTATTTTTAGGGTTAACTAGTATACTAGTGTAACTACTGTGTGTGAAGCTAGTCGCCGGGCATGAGATTTTTCACAAATGAAGTTATCAATTGGAGGCGCTTACTTTTGAATTGGAGTAGCATAAGGCGAATGGAGAGCGGCCTCAAAATGTCGAAGGTGCGACCGTGAATCGCTTCTGAGAAGCAGTTTACAACATGAATGGACACTTGAAAGGGGGATATAAAAACGATTTTGTAAGCGTTTCACTACGGGTTTCTTTACCGACGATTGATTTCGCTGATTATCGGTGTAAAGCCGCCTAAATGTCTGAGTATTAAGCGATGGAGGGTAAATTATGAAGAAAAATAAAAAGCTGATCCTGTCTCTTACCTTGTTTTCTATTGGACTATTAATCGGTTGTTCAGACGAAAATACGAGCTCTGAAAACATTCCAGATGGTAACGGTGAGGAACCTGAGGTTGTGACAATAACGACTGCGCGCACCCTTGACGATGGAACCGTGTTTAAGGACGGCGAGGACGTTCACGATAACGTTGTCACACACTGGGCTGAAGAAGAATTAGGTATTAAGTTCGTAACGGAATGGACGCAGCCGAATGATGAACAGCTTAATACACAATTACGATTAATGATGTCATCTGGCGAAAAATTACCAGACGTATTTTTAGTATCCAATGGAAGTATTAAGGCGGATTTAATCGAGTCAGGTCTTGTGATGCCAATCGAAGATGCGATTGAAGAGTATGCTTCTCCAAGACTGAAGGAGCTGTTTGATGAATTTCCGCAAGCCTTTTACCCATCAACTAGAGATGGTGTACGGTACGGGATTCCGAGATACTCAGGTGGAAATGGTTCTGACACGCTACTTTGGATCAGGCAAGACTGGTTAGATAAGTTCGATTTAGAGGCGCCAGAAACGATCGAAGAATTAGAGGAAGTTATGGAGATTTTTGTCAATGAGGATCCGAATGAGTCGGGTCAAGACGATACGCTAGGCATCACACTCTCGGGCGGAGATGGAGGCTTCGGCCGGGCGAACATTACCGACTCTAGTTTTGTGTTCGGTGCTTATGGAGATTATACCCCTGGATATTGGAGTCAGGCAGAAGACGGTTCACTTGTTTATGGCTCGATCCAGCCTTCCATAAAAGAAGGCTTGGCGAAGCTAAATGAATGGTATGAGAAAGGATACTTAGCACGTGATGTAGCTATTTTAAGCGGGGGAGATGCTCAGGATAGCTTTATCTCCGGGAGATCAGGAATCATGGCAGCGCCACCGTGGGCGCACGGCTATCCATTGGGAGAGATGGCGCAAATTAATCCCGATGCGATCGTCAAGCCATATCCACACGTAAGCGGTCCGGGAAACCAGGCCGGTCGAAAAGGAGAAGGCTATATTGTCGGTTCCTTCTTGTTTAACAGCGAATTTGAGCATATGGATAAATTTTTTTGAATATTGGGATGCAATCTTTGGCTATACGTTAGGGGAATCGGAGCATTTTGAGCACGGGCTGTTCGAGGGCTACGATTTCGTAATCGATGAAGGGGAGCCTGTTCACGATCATGAAAGGTTTGAAGAGATTACCGGAGAAGAGAGGATCGATCCGGGTCGCTACCTTTTGCCAACTAATGTTCCGACGATTCCATTTGTTATGTACGGGATTTTAGAAGATTTTCACGAAATGGGCAGGGAGCCTAACAATGGGTACGAATCAAGTCTCGCAGGAGGACATGAGGACTATATTGAGGCGGCTGCTATCGTGAATCAGCAAAACGATATTCGCATCGTCAATGAATTTAGTGGACCGCCTACGGAAACGATGCAATCGAGGCAAGAGCATTTAGAACGAATGGAAGAAGAATTATTTGCTGACATTATTTATGGAAATAAACCGCTTGATGCCTTTGACGACTTTATCGAAGAATGGAAGAGCGCCGGCGGCGACCAAATAACGGAAGAGGTCAATGAATGGTACGAATCGGTTCAGTAATCGAAGCCGATAAGCTAGAAGATCCATACTCTGCTACCCATTCATCAAAGCCGTTAAGCTAGGAAGTCCATACTCTGCTCCCATTCGTAACACTTTCGGAAGTAAGAGAGGAGCAGTTCTCCCTTCGAGGGTAGGCTTCAGCTGACAGAAATGAGCGAGACTTTTCCGTTCATTTCTGACTTGTTCCATTTATGCTAGCGACAGAGAACGTCTTCAGCCGCCAGTTGTTTGGACAGCAGACGCTCATTGAACTGTTGCATCCTTCGAAATAATATTCCGAGCTAAGGTACTATAAAAACGGAGTCCCTTTTTACTCATGAAGAGGGACTATTTCCAGGTATAGGAGGGAAAGTCATGGCGAGTCAGCCAGAGATCGGAAAAGGAAGTTCGACCGCTGTAGCAAATGTGAAAATTGAAAAAAAGAAAACAAGGCTGGAATTTAAAGTACACTTGGCCGTTACACGTACTCGTTCTTCCTGCTGTGATTATTGGTATTATTTTTCAGTACGGACCTATGTTCGGTATCGTAATGGCATTTCAAGATTATAAGCCTTGGTTAGGTTTTTTTAACTCCGCGTGGGTCGGGCTTGAACATTTTCGAACGATGTTTGAGTACGATTACGCCAGACAGGTCATCTGGAATACTCTCGTTATCTCGATATTGAAAATGATCTTTGGGTTATTTGTGCCGATCACCTTTGCCCTTTTACTCAATGAAGTGTATCACATGACTGTGAAAAGGACGATCCAAACCGTCATTTATTTACCATACTTTTTATCCTGGGTTATTTTAGGTGGTATTTTGCTAGATTTGCTTTCGCCTGACGGAGGACTCGTCAACCAAGTTATCGGCTTAGTTGGAATTGACCCGATCTTTTTTCTCGGTAGCAATGATTGGTTTCGGGTAACTATCGTTATTAGCGATCTGTGGAAGGAAACGGGGTTTAACACAATCGTCTTCCTTGCTGCCATAACTGCAGTGAATCCTAGCTTGTATGAGGCCGCGGTTGTTGATGGAGCCGATCGTTGGAAGCAAACGCTTTATATTACTTTGCCAGCGATGCTGCCGATTATAATCGTAGTCGGGACGTTGTCGCTTGGAAACATTCTCAATGCCGGATTTGACCAAATTTTTAATTTATACAATCCATTAGTCTATCAAACAGGTGATATTATCGATACGTATGTTTATCGTGTGTCACTCATTAGTGGTGAGTTTAGTTACGGAACGGCAGTCGGGTTATTCAAATCGGTCATTAGTTTATTTTTGATTGTGCTCGGGTATCGACTGGCCTATAAATATGCAAACTGGAGAATTTTTTTTAAGGAGGAAAATCCGATGAGACTCTATAAGACGAAAAGCTATCGAACATTTACGATCATCAATTATAGCTTTTTAACCTTGACGGCTATTCTATGCTTGCTTCCCCTCGTACACATCTTCGCAGTGTCTTTAAGCGGAAGCGGTGCTGCGACGGCAAACCTTGTCGCCTTGTGGCCCGTTGATTTTACGGTAGATGCGTATGAGCGCACGCTGGATAACGATAATTTCATTCGCTCATTTGTCATTTCGGTTGTCCGTGTCATACTCGGAACGGCTATTTCCATGGGACTATTACTGTGTGCCGCTTATTCGTTAGCGAAGAATGACCATGAATTTAAAGGGCGCAAAGTGTACATGTGGTTTTTTGTTTTTACGATGCTATTTAATGGTGGACTAGTTCCTACATATATGGTCGTTACTAATTTAGGCTTAACGAATACGATTTGGGCATTAGTTTTACCGACTGCCATTAATGCTTTTAATTTGATATTGCTGCTAAACTTTTTTTCGAACGTCCGTCCCTAAATCGTTGGAGGAATCAGCTGTTATTGACGGCGCCGGCCACTTTACGATCTTTTTTAAAAATTTACTTGCCGATCTCGGTACCGGCAATCGCCACCGTATCGTTATTTACGATGGTGTTTCACTGGAATTCCTGGTTTGACGGGTTAATTTATAATAATAACGCCAGTAACTACCCATTACAAACTTTTTTACAAACTATCGTTGTTCAACAAGACTTTAGCCAAATTACAGACGCAGAGACGTTGCGGAACTTGTCGCAACGGACTGTTCAATCAGCGCAAATTTTTATTTCAGCGTTGCCGATGCTAATTGTCTATCCTTTTATCCAAAAGTACTTTGTCAAAGGGATCGTTTTAGGAGCAGAGAAGGAATAACAGGGAGCTACCACTTTTTCTTTTTCAGAGGAGCTAGAAACGCTAAAAAAACGTAGTCTTGGCTGGGCATACTGCTGCCGTCTTTTAGGCGAGCTTTGATGGCTATGCAGCGAGACAAAGCACGAACGGAATGAAGGGAAAGCATCGATTTTTGTTCATGGATAACGCATCATCATTTTATTGAAAAAACAGAACAGCTCTTGACAAGGGGGCATAATGTTATAAAGTAAAAGTATAACATGAAAATGCTTACAGTAAGGGAGACGACATATGCCGATCATTCAATCCTTGGATAGAGCATTAAACATACTCGATCTGTTCAACGAGACGGATCGAGAGCTTAGAATTACGGAAATCAGTAACAAGCTTGGACTAAATAAAAGCACAGCGCATTCGTTACTGAAAACCTTAAAAATGCACGACTATATTAAGCAAAATGATGAAACGGGAAAGTACAGCTTAGGGTTAAAGCTAGTAGAGCGAGGGAACTATGCACTAAGTACGTTAGATATTCGTACTGTTGCAAAGCCATATTTGACAAAATTGTCGGCAATAAGCGGACAAACCGTTCATCTCGTCGTTCTCGACGGAAAAACGGGAGTGTATATCGATAAAGTGGAAGGAACGGCAGCGACGATAGTTTTTTCTAGGATCGGAAAAAGGGTTCCGATCCATTCAAGCGCAGTTGGAAAAGTGCTCGTAGCTTTTAAAAACAAGCGAAGAAATAGGAAAGTTGATAGCTGGATACGAATTCTTTCAGCAAACCTCGAATACAATTACGGAAAAAAAGCGCTTATTTGCAAGAACTGGAGCAAGTAAGTCAAAGCGGATTTGCGACAGATAATGAAGAAAACGAGCCCGGGGTCTGTTGTATTGCTGTCCCGGTCTACAACTATAAAGGAGGTGTGACAGCGGCCATTAGTATGTCTAGTCCGATTTCTCGAATAACTCTCGAGAACAAGGACGAAATGATTGCTTTATTAAAGGAGACCGCCTTATCCATTTCTTTACGCCTAGGGTATCGAAACGTGTAATTAGTCAGTATTTTGTTTTGCTCTTTTATGAGAACGGGGTTTTATAATATAAAACAAGGAGGAACCGATGAGAATTATCCGTTTTTCAAAAGAAGGAGAGTTGCAATTGGCGGCAGTTACGGACGAAGCAAACATATATGCATTGCCGTTTGCTAATTTCTTATCATTAATGGAAGAAGCGGAAAGGAAGGGTGGAACGTGCTTATCATTAGTTAAGCAGGTGATACAGGACTCGCTTCCCCTAGAGGAAAAGTTAGACGATTTATCCTTACAAGTCCCGGTTGACGCTTATGAAGTATGGGCTTCAGGGGTGACTTATGTAAAAAGTAGGGATGCAAGGAATTATGAATCAAAGGCAGTGACTGATTCTTACTATGATAAGGTGTACGTAGCCGACAGACCGGAGCTGTTCTTAAAATCAACCGGACGTCGGACGATTGGACCAAGGGCACCACTCTACTTGAGAAGTGATTCTAACTGGCAAATTCCTGAGCCGGAGCTCGGACTCGTCTTAAATCGAGCAGGAAAAATAGTCGGCTACACGATAGGAAATGATATGAGTAGCCGTGACATTGAAGGGGAAAATCCACTGTATTTAACCCAAGCAAAAATCTGGAAGCATTCCTGCTCAATTGGTCCCGCGATTCGATTAGCTGAAACAGTTGCCGATCCTTATCGTTTAACGATTACTTGCCGAATCGTCAGAGATGGAGCAATCGTATTTGAAGACAGTGCAAGCACGTCCCAGCTAAAAAGAACATATGACGAATTGGTTTCCTACTTATTGCGGGATAATGAAATCTTTGACGGAACAGTGCTGCTAACGGGTACATGCATCGTACCGGACAGCCAATTTACGTTAAAAGTAGAGGATCGCATTGACATCGAAATCCCGGAGATTGGTCTATTGTCAAATCCGGTCAAAGAGCAAGTCAGTGTGAAAATATAAACGAAAAATTGAAAAATGGCTACCTTTGAGCTTAAAGGTAGGGAATTAATTTGACACTCATGGCCAGGATTAACTATGCGAGGAGGAACAGAATGTCTACTATTACAACTCCAAAAACGTATTTAAATTATATTAACGGCGTTTGGCAAGCCTCGTCAGCGAATGAGGTGATTCCGAGTTACAATCCGGCAGATACGCGTGAAATCGTTGGAAATGTTCAAAGCTCGACACACGTCGATCTCGAGCAAGCAATCGAGTCTGCGAAATTAGCACAAAAGTGCTGGCAAAGGCTTTCCGGAGCGGAGCGAGGCGATCATTTATTTAAGGCTGCACAAATGTTGGAAGACCATTTGAATGATATTGCCGAAACAATGACTCGAGAAATGGGAAAGACACTAGTAGAGGCAAAAGGTGAAACGGCCAGAGGCATAGCCATTTTGCGCTATTATGCGGGAGAGGGTATGCGTAAAATTGGCGATGTCATCCCATCGACGGATAGCTCTGCGTTGATGTTCAGTAAGCGAGTTCCGCTCGGGGTCGTCGGGGTCATTACTCCGTGGAACTTTCCCGTCGCTATCCCAATTTGGAAAGTAGCCCCCGCCCTTATTTATGGTAATACTGTAGTGCTGAAGCCAGCAACGGAAGCAGCCGTAACAGCTGCTAAAGTCATCGAGTGCTTCGAACGAGCCGGACTGCCTAACGGAGTCATTAACTTAGTAACCGGGAAAGGCTCAGTGATCGGACGAGGGCTTGCAGCGAGTAAGGATGTAGACGCCGTAACCTTTACGGGCTCCAATCAAACAGGGAATACAATTGCTCAAGCTGTGGCTGAGCGCGGCGGAAAATATCAACTAGAAATGGGTGGAAAGAACCCGATATTAGTCATGGAGGACTGCGAGTTGGACCTCGCCGTCGACGCAGCAATTAGCGGCGGACTAAAATCAACTGGTCAAAAGTGTACGTGCAGCAGTCGTGTCATTGTTCAAAGCAGTATTTACGACGCTTTCAAAGAGAAGCTGCTGCAAAAGGTAAGTCAAATAACAGTCGGCAACGGGCTAAATGCTAATACATGGATGGGACCGTGTGCAAGCGCCCATCAATTGGAAACCATCGAAGGCTACATTCAGAAAGGGTTGGATGAAGGGGCTCGGTTACTTTACGGGGCGAAAGGCCAGACAACGAAGAGCTAAAAAAATGGACTTTATATAAAGCCGACAATATTTGAGCAAGTTTCTTCATCGATGACAATTGCCCAGGAAGAGATCTTTGGACCGGTGCTTACTCTCATGAAGGCTGATACCGTTGAGGAAGCGATCGAAACTGCCAATGATGTAAAATATGGTTTAAGTGCTTCAATCTTCACAAAAAATATCGATCAAATTCTAACTTTTATTGATGAAATAGAGGCTGGTCTTGTCCGGATTAACTCGGAGACGGCAGGGGTTGAACTGCAGGCTCCGTTTGGAGGGATGAAAGCTTCCAGCTCGCACTCTCGCGAGCAAGGAGAAGCGGCAAAGGAGTTTTTTTTACGACGACAAAGACCGTTTTTGTGAAACGATAAGGATAAATGAATTAAACATAAGCGGCTACCTTGTTTCTGTGACAAGGTAGCCGCTGTCCTTATTAGGCAGGCCGCCAACCGTGCTGGCAAGCTCAGCTAAAGTGAGTTCATTGCAGTGTAAACTGGTCGAAGTTGCTTGCAGTAGCATCAATGAGATGGGCTCTTCCGTATTAACGAAGTAACCGAGCAAGGGTTTGCCCTACAGCCTTATGCTAGCTGTTACAATATTCACTTCCTTGCGGACTTTTCTTTTAACGCCTTTTCGCCAGCAGCCAATACGTTAATTATTCGCTCGACATCGTAAATGCTACCTTTCCAAATTCCACCGCTAACTGATTGCAGTGCGGCCCACAGGCGCGTATCATCCGGAAGCTCGGGTGAGGGCATGATTTGTTGATTTTGCTCTCTGCGTTGCAGAATTTTTTCGCCTTCCTCAGGTGAAACCTCCTGCTCCTTCGTTCCGACAAAATGAAGATGCCCTTCCAGATTAACCGTATCGATCCGAACATCGATTACATCACCGTCCCGTAATTTTCCGATCGGGCCATTGGCAAGCCCTTCTGGACCAATATGACCGACACATGCCCCGGTGGATACTCCCGAAAACCTAGCATCAGTCAATAAGGTGACATATTTTCCAAACGGCAGATGCTTTAACGCAGAGGTTAACTGATACGTCTCTTCCATTCCCGTTCCTAGAGGCCACAGCCAGTGACAATCATAATATCGTTCTTTTGAATGTTGCCATTCTTAATCGCTCGAATCGCCTCGTGTTCACTTGTAAACACCTTTGCTTCACTTTTATGAACGTATACCCCATAATCGTCGAGCCTTGATGGATCAATCGAGGTTGACTTAATGACCGACCTCGGGGGCAATATTCCCGACCGGAAATGTGAGTGTAGACGTTAAGCCTCGTGCCTTCGCTTGGCTAGGTGACATAATCACCGAGTGAGCGTCCAGATGATCTTTCTCTTTTAAGCGTTGCTTCATGTTAAACCTTCGCTCGGACTGCTCCCACCAGTCCAAGTTATCGCGCAAAGTCTTTCCGGTTACGGTCATAACATTTTCATCTAGCAAGCCTTGAGCACGCAGGTGGAGCATAACCTCTGGAACGCCGCCGGCCAAAAATGCGCGGATGGTGGGATGATAGTCGGGTCCGTTCGGCAATACGCTCACGAGGCGAGGCGTCTCTTTATTAACTGTATGCCAGTCTTCCACTGTTGGCAGCGTGCAGCCGGCAGCATGGGCAATCGCAGGAATATGAAGCAGTAAATTCGTCGAACCGCCAAATGCCGCGTGGAGTACCATTGCATTTCGAATCGAGGCATCTGTCAAAATCTCTTTCGTTGTGATCTGCTGCGACTCGAGTGCGATAACTGCCCGAGCCGATTGTCTCGCCATTTCCAACCAGACCTCCTGTCCTGATGGCGCTAAGGCGGAATGGGGAACAGACAAACCGAGTGCTTCGCTAACGACTTGGGCGGTAGCGGCCGTCCCAAGAAATTGACAGCCTCCTCCAGACGTTGCACACGCACGACATCCTAACTCGGACGCTTCTTCCAGACTAAGCTCATTATTAGCATAACGCGCCCCGATCGTTTGTATTTTTCCGGCGTCCTCTCCATAAGCAGGAGGAAGAGTAACTCCTCCAGGGACGAGACTGTCGGGAGATTATGTACGGATGCTAAAGCGATGAGCATCGCCGGAAGCCCTTTATCACAAGTGGCGATTCCAATAACGGCCTTACGCGTCGGTAAAGAACGGATTAACCGCCTGTAAACGATCGCTGCATCGTTTCGATAAGGAAAGGAATCATACATTCCAGTTGTTCCCTGAGTGCGTCCGTCACACGGGTCACTGACATAAGCAGCGAAAGGAATTCCTTGAAAGCTCGTAATTTCCTTTGCTGCCTCTTTCATCAATAAGTCAACCTCCCAATGACCGGTATGATAGCCAAGGGCAATAGGTTCTCCGTGATGGTCCTTCATTCCGCCTTGAGTACTTAGCAATAGTACTTGTTTTCCGCTTAATTGATTGGGCTTCCAACCCATTCCAACGTTTTGCGATAATCCAAATAAGTCTCCGCTTGGGGAATGGCGAAGCATTTGGTCAGTCAATGGCAATTTTCCTTGAGGGCCGGCCGCATTTGTTTCTATGCGATAAATGTCAGGAGCGCTAGAGTGCATCAGCCGTTCAACTGAATGAGTCATCGTTTATCTCTCCTTTATATCAATTGATTTAGCAGAGCGAAAGTGTAGAAGAGGTCAATGGGAGCAAACTATTAGCAGTTTTACAAGAAAGGACGAAAGTAAAGCGTTTTCATAGTCTGTTTGAATTATTATAGTGGATGATCTTTTTCCGTGTCAATCATAATGAAACAGTGTTTTATATTATAAAACGATTGATCGAAAAACCCTCAGCGTGCAATCGCAAAGGGCTTGGAAGCATCAAGTGGTTTTTCGCTAATTCGCGTTCAAACGGGCTTGATGCCGGGCAATTCAATTAACATGATGAAGCTTGTCTTGATGACGTTTGTATAAACGGAGAATCCCTAAAGGGGCGGGGCGTTTCCTTCAATTTAATTTGAACGAGTCCGATTCCTTAATTCGATATTAACCTCAACTGTTTGGAGGATGGTACTCAATAACTTTCGCAGTTTCACCAGAACGATTTTACCGGTATGCTCTACTAGACAGACGATTCCTCTCAGGCCCATCGACTCTTTAACAAAGCGATTTGACAGTTTGGGCTTGTCAGGATAATTTTGTTGAATGACTTCTCCGGGCTGGATGCAGGGAGATTTTCCCCTTCACACAACAGTCCTGCGCCACTCGGAAAAAGGATACGACTTCCTTCGCGCAATTGTGTAAGATTTGGAAAACCACCCAGCGCAATGTTGGCTCCTAGCCATTCGGGTAAGACGAAGTCAATACGAAGCTTCTCAGCAATGGTTGCACATTCTTCGACTGAAACAATCGTGATTTGCCGACGATTAAAAATCGTAGTTCCTCGCGGATACATTGGCTCCCTTGCGCCAGCTGATTTTGTCAAGCCAAAATGCAAGTCTCCGGCAATCCCGCCATAGTCCAATTCCGTTTCTGCAATTTTATTGGTCACAAAGGTATTTTTATTGTTAGCGATTAAGATAGAATCAATGTTAACATCATATTCTTCCCACATGAAATCACCTCGAACGTATCATGGTTAAACCTCTGCCCTTTTTGTGAGCTCACCATCGGTTGTATCTCACTAAAATTAAACGATTGGCTTGCAGTACTTAGCCTGGATTTTAAAGAAATACGAATGTTCAATTAGCCTCAAGCAACCAACTTTACATCGCACAAATTGATAGGTAGCGCTATAAGTATTCATACCGGAGGCAGCTGTCTATTTCTATGGCCAGTCCATTTGTCAATCGTGTTAAAGAAATGGACGAACTCTGTCAATTTTTAGACAATCACCTGCAGCTCTTTTGGATAAGAGGTGAGGCACTCGACTCCCTGCTCAGTGACAACGACATCGTCTTCAATTCTCACACCACCGACTTCAGGTATGTAAATACCAGGCTCAATCGTATAGACCATTCCGGGCTGCAATGTGTGTTCGTTGTTTTCGTGTAAGGACGGGTATTCGTGAGTCTCTGTTCCTAGACCGTGCCCGATCCGGTGAGGGAAATATTGACCGTACCCGGCGTCTGTAATAATTTTTCTTGCTGTCCGATCAAGCTCTCCTAAAACGGTACCCGGCTTGCTTATTGCAAGGGTCGCGAGTTGCGCGTCTAAAACTGTTTGGTAAATTTCCTGCTGTTGCTTAGACAATGGTCCGAAACCAACTGTACGAGTAATATCGGAGCAATATCCTTCAAGCACGACACCGAGATCAAAGAGAACGAAATCACCGTCCTTAATCGTCCGCATCCCCGGTTTGCCGTGAGGGTTGGCTGATTGTGGTCCACTCAAGACAATTGTACTGAACGACATTTCGGCAACTCCCTTTTTCTTTAGTTCGTATTCAATCATGGCGAGGATTTCCATTTCGGTTCGTCCGGCTTGAATCGCCTGAACGCCGATCTCGATGCCGAAGTCGGCAAGCTTAGCTGCCTCTCGCAATATCGCGATTTCCGATTCATCCTTAATCAAACGAAGTCCCATGACTGTTTGTTCACAGTCGACAAAGCTCGCCTCAGGGAGCAGGTGCTGAAGCTCCTCGTATCGGGCGAATGACAAAAGCCCTTTTTCGAATGCCGCTCTTTTCGGTGAAAGCGAGAATTTATTCAAATATTGTCCGAGCAATTGCCAAGGATTCTCATGATCGTGATAGCTGATTAACTCGCCGTTCCAGCCAGCCGTTTGAATAAGCGCTGTTTCCATATGCGGAGCAACAAGGCAAGGAGCCTCCTCAGCAAAAACAAGTAGTGCAACGAGGCGTTCGTGAGGCTCACAACGAAAGCCGCTTAAGTAGAAAAGGTTTGCCTTTCCTTGGATAAACGCCATGGGGATTCGCTTTTCTTTTAAGTAACGCTGAAACTGCTGTAGTCTTTTTTCATTCATAGATTTTCTCCTCCCGTCTTTGTTTTCTAATGTATCATGATCAGGTACAATGAGAAAGAAAGAACCGTTTATTTGGACTAACCCTACGAAACTTATGTTCTAGCCGGTCAGTAGGAGCTCGCTAATACCAGCTCGCCAACCCGCGACTTACTCGCCGGTTCCCCGTCTTTGCGCGAGGCGTAGTGAAGGTTGTCAATCGAGCAGGCAATTCTTTCTTGGAGTTTTGTTGAACAGAGTTCCATTACGATCACTAAAGAGATATTTGTTTTCGGAGGAAAACGGTTATGATCCTATTATAGCGTAAGGCATATGCGAATAAAAAAAAGTAAAGGAGATGAGAATGAATGAAATTGACTTACCATGGCCATTCCGTCGTTTTTGTGGAAACAGCCGGAAAGCGAATCATTATTGATCCTTTATTACTGGGAACGGGATGACCGATTTAAAAGCAGAGGACGTAGCGGTTGACGCTATTTTATTGACACACGGACATAATGATCACGTCGGAGATACGGTTGAAATAGCAAAAAGAAACAATGCGCTTGTCGTTGCCCCATTTGAGTTAGCGGAGTACTTGGGCTGGCAGGATATTAAAACCCATCCTATGTCGATTGGTGGAGCGTATAATTTTGATTTTGGCACGGTCAAGCTGACTCAAGCTTTTCACGGCTCCTCCTACACGGTTGATGATGAACAGAGCATCATTTACACTGGGATGCCGTCAGGAATTTTGTTAACATCTGAAGGAAAGACGATTTTCCACGCCGGTGACACCGGGCTTTTCTCAGATATGAAATTAATCGGGGAGCGCAATTCGATCGATTTGGCGTTTCTCCCAATTGGCGATAATTTCACGATGGGGCCGGAGGACGCTGCCTTAGCGGCCGAATGGCTTCAGGCAAAGCAAGTCGTTCCGATTCATTACAACACGTTTCCAGTTATTGAACAGGATGCACAGGCCTTCGTCGATAGCCTTCACGGCAAAAAAGGCTTAGCGCTGGACATAGGTGGATCCGTCGTCCTTTAGCCTTTAACTGGCAACAACAGCACGCTGTTGTTGCCTAGTCTTTTTGCGTGCGAAATTCATCTTTACACCGAATCATTCGTGTGTTATAAATAAAGTTATCAGTATTTATTTATAAAATGGAGCGCTCCCAGTTGAAGGGTGAATTATGCAATAACATATTCACGCTTTAAACCATTTGAAGACATTGATAGAGCATATAATTGTTCATACGTTTTTTAGTACCCATTTTGGGAGCGCTCCAAAAAAAGGTGTGGTTTAACGTGAAATACAAACAGTACGATGTCGCCGTTTTAGGAGGAGGACCGGCTGGGGTAGTAGCTGCTCTATCTTCCGCAAGAATGGTGCGAAGACCATACTTATTGAAAAGTATGGATTTTTAGGAGGAATGTCAACCTTGGCCTTGGTTTATCCTTGGATGACCTTTCATACCTCAACGGGACTGCAAGTCATTAAAGGGATGGCCCAGGAAATTGTTGATCATCTAGTGGCGAGAAAGGCGTCGCCCGGTCATATGAGAGATACCGTTGGTTTTGTTTATTCTGTCACTCCTTACCATCCTGAGGAGTATAAAATTCTAATTTTGGATTTGTTAAAAGAAGCGGGGGTTGACCTGCTACTGCATTCTACCGTAACGGATGTCGACGTTAACAATGGGGTAATTGAAAAAGTGTTCATCCATAATAAGAATGGTGTTTCAGAAGTAGTTGCCAAAACGTATGTGGATTCTACCGGGGATGCTGACGTTTCTTATTTCGCTGGAGCGCTTGGGAGCAAGGGAATCATGATCAGCATACTCAGCCATTGACGATGAAATTTAGAATGCGTGGAGTAAAACTTGAGCAAGTCAAACAGTATATGAAGCAACACCCTGAGGAGTTTTATCACAAGTCTTTGATCGAGCAATTAGATACGTTGCCACTAACAGGAGTGATGGGGTTTTATAAGAAATGGAAGGAGGCGGCTCTGCCGATTCCAAGGGAAGGGGTGTTATTTTTTACGGGCCCGTGCGAAGATGAGGTGCTTGTCAATGTGTCAAGAATTTCAGGACTTGATGCGACAAAAGCGGATGACTTAACGACTGCTGAGGTGGAAGGGCGTTTCCAAGTGAGAATGCTGGAAAGGTTTTTTAAAGAGTATATTCCTGGCTTCGAGGAAGCGTATGTATCGCAGCAGGCGACGCAGGTCGGTGTAAGGGAAACTAGAAGAGTAATTGGTGAGTATGTATTGCAGCGAGAGGATGTATTAACAAGTCGCCGGTTTGATGATGTGATTGCCAGAAGCGGTTATCCAATTGATATTCACAACCCAAAGGGTACGGGAATTACCGCAAATTTTATTAAAGAAGGAGGAGCGTATGATATACCATATCGCTCGATTGTACCTAAGAAAATAGACAATCTATTATTAGCTGGACGATGTATTTCTGCATCCCATGAAGCACAGGCGACGACAAGGCTGACTCCTAGTTGCATGGCAATCGGTGAAGCGGCAGGTATTGCAGCAGCCCTTGCGGCTAAGAGTAACTCCAGACCGCTCGATGTAAGTATAGCCGAGCTGCAAGCACGACTAATTGACGCAGGTGCTGAATTAGGGATAGGGCTTTCTTCGGAAAAGCCAAAAGGAATGTTTCCTTGCTAGTGTGAATGGAAGGGTGATATGTTTACGAAAAATTAGCGGCGCAAGGTCGAATAATGGTTGTTTATGCCAATGCAGTTGAACTCGTTATTGTGTTCATGTTCGATTTGATATATAGTCTTGTCCGCCCTGATTATTTGAAGGGGCAAGAGGGAGACAAAGCTGCCATTCATCCTATTGCTCGATTAAAATCATTGGTCTGGAGGGATGTAAATGAAAGTGATTAACGACCGTCGTCTGTATTGGCTCATAGCCGTCTTCATGCTAGCAGCTTTGCTAGGGTGTACGGAAGAACGCGGCACAGAATCTTCACTCGATAACGTCGAAGAGGATGTACCTGAGCCGTTCACCTTAAAGTTTCTTAATGCTGTCGGAACGGATGAAGATGCGATTAACAACATGATTATTCAACCGGCAAAGGAGGAATTCCCACACATTAAGATTGAAGTGATCCCGCCCGGTACGCCGCTACCCGAGCTAATTGCCAACGATGAATTGCCCGACATTATTTTTTCAAATGCGAATCAATTCAGGAATTTAGTCATAAACAATGAGCTCGCTTACGATTTATCAGCGTTCATCGACAAACATAACGTGGATCTGAGCAGATATAACGAAACCGTCATGGACTCGATTCGAGGTTATGCTGACAATGCACTATACGCGTTTCCTTTAACGGCAAATCGGGAGTTTTTGTATTACAATAAAGATCTTTTTGATCAGTTTGGAGTGCCCTATCTTGAAGATGGTGTTACTTGGGAAGAGATTTATCGTGTTGCACAGCAATTAACTCAAGAGCACGATGGGGTTTTGTATCGTGGCATTGATTTAGATTGGTCCAAACTCATATCATGGAATCAATTGTCGCTCCCACTCTTAGATGCTGAAACGGATAAAGCTATCGTCAATACAGATGAATGGCGGATGTGGTTTGACACGATGAGACTTCTTTATGATATTCCGGGAACTTATTTTGGAGAAGAGCAGCCGGATCGGCTGGAGTCCTTTTTAGCGGGAGAATTGGCGATGACGAATGGGCAAACTGTTGCCCCTTTTACTAGTACCGAAGCAGAGGATACGTTTCAGTTAGGTATTGTGACTTTACCAACCTTCACTGAAGCCCCGGAATTAACGATTCAAGCCTATTACACGCAATATTCAATTGCATCGACCTCTGAGTATAAAGAAGAAGCATTCCAAGTGCTATCGTATGTACTTACCGATGACGTATTGACAGACTTCGTAAAAACGGGCCGGCAGGTGGCGGTTGAAAGCATTAACATGGAGCAATATTATGCCATGGATTATCCGTCTATCACCGAGAATGTTAGTTTATCTTCCATTTTCAAGCATGATTTTGCCCCGTCACCTCCAGGTCAATCAGAGTATGAAGTTGCCGTGAGGCCGATTATGCACGATGCTTTCAGAGCTGTAATAAACGATGAAAAAGATATTTCTACCGCTTTAAGGGAAGCAGAAGACTTAATCAACCAAGAGGTGGAAGAGCTTAAAAAGAAAAACTAGCGGATTAGCCTGAATCAGCTCGGTCACTTAAATGAAGAAAGGGGGACAAGGATATGAAAATTGATTTGCATACTCATCATCATAGGTGTGGACACGCTCATGGAACAATTGAAGAGTATATTCAGCGTGGAATTGAATTAGGGTTGGACATCATAGGCATTTCCGATCACTGTCCTAACTTTTCCAGTGATGACGATCAGCCGACACCGAGACTAAAAATGGCCAAAAGCGAATTTCCTTATTATGTCGCTGAAGTGATGGAATTAAAAGATAAGTATCATGGCGAAATTGAAGTATTACTAGGGATCGAATCCGATTTTATTCCAGGTAAAACGACTTTCTATCACAACGTATACAACCTCTACCCCTTTGACTATATTATCGGCTCCGTCCACGGGATCGATCGACATTCCATTTTCGCCAAGAAAGAGTGGGAGCGAATGGACATACGAGAGCTGGAGCAAATCAAATCGCTTTATTATCATTATGTCCAGCAATCCGCTAAAAGCGGGGCATATCAAATATTAGGTCATATCGATGCATTGAAAGTCTATGTTCCCGATTTTAATTTACTCGTTCCAAAGGTGATAGATGATACGTTGCAAATCATCAAACAGGAGGGAACCGTAATTGAAGTTAATACTTCGGGTGGAAAAAGAGAGGTAGGGGATTGGTTTCCGTCTATTGATATATTGGAGCGAATTTACCATTATGGAAACGAGATAACGTTAGTTCTGATGCGCATCAGCTCAAACAGCTTAATGGACACTGGGATGAGGCTTGTAGCGTGTTGAGCGACATTGGCTTTAAGGAGTGGACAATTTTTCGAAATAAGAAGCCGTATAAAGTTCGAATTCAAAAATAATAAAGGACTTTAACCCCAGCATGAGTAAGTACCGAGAAGCGTATAGCTAGGTGGGGAAGAAAAATAAGTAATTTACATTTTCATAATTATATGATATAAATAAATTACCTAAATTTCAATTATTTCAAAAATGGAGCGCTCCCAATATAGTGCGAAAACTTACTGCATTGGAAAAATGATCTGAGAGTATTATTGCAAACCTAGAAATGAAAGCGCTTCAGTATAGTGGGAGATTCAAGCAGCTTCCTTCAGCATAGTTTATTAAAAGTGGGAGCGCTCAAAAAAAACATGAGGTGGAGATAGGAAAAATGAAAGCTTAATCAATGTGTTCCTTGCTCAGTGAAGGTTCACTATTTTAGTACAACTCCGAGTTAACATAGGAGTTTTGCTTGCAAATATAAACAGTTTGCGGTTTCACTTATTATAAGAAGGGGGAAGAGTCATGCTAAAATGGAGAGCATTTTATTTAGTACCTTTAAGTCTGTTGCTAGCTGGGGTTGTCGCTTGCAATAATGATGAAACAGCGAGCCTGATGATGGGACCAATGAGGAGCCGCCCGAATCAGGGGAGCTTGCGACGGAACAGGAAGAATTTGAACCTGTTACCCTTACGGTAGGGCAGGCATGGAATGAGGACGAAATCGAGTACTTACAAGAATTGCTGGACGAAAGTTACCCGCATATTACGTTAGAGCTCGTTGAGCATTTTGATGTATCTGATACAGATAGCGTTGAGGAAGCTATTTTGACAAATTCAGTACCTGATCTGTTTAATATTCTTCCGGCCATTCATTCACACCACTTATACAACTTTGAACTGGACAACGATTTATCAGATATGATCGAGCAGTTTGACTTCGATTTAAGCCGTCTGGATCAAGGGACAGTCGAGAGCATTCGTAATTTTTCCAGAAATGGCGGGATATTAGGCCTTCCTAAAGTACGCGCTTGGGGTTTACCACAGGCTGGAGTTATGACATATAACAAAGATATTTTTGATTTGTTTGGTGCGCCTTACCCAACCGACGGAATGACGTGGGATGAGTCATTGACTTAGCTGCCCAGGTTACTGGTGAAAGAGACGGTATTCATTATTACGGCTTGCAATTTCACTTGGAGTTTTTAGTAGAGTATATGAGCAACGGCCATAGAATTCTTGATCCGGAAACGCATCAATCAGTCGTCAGCGAAAGCGAAATTTGGCGACGAGGGTTTGATACGCTTGAACAAATCTACAGCCTACCTGGTCAAGTAGATCCGGAAAATGATCGGCATATGTGGGAAATTAATCCTTATTCTTCTTTTGTCCATGTGAATCATATTGCGATGCAACCGTGGTGGGCAGCGCACGTTGCCGTACCGTGGACAGTTGAAAGAGGGGGAGATTGGGATATTGTCGCAGCTCCTCAATTTGAAGATGCTGAACCGGCACCGATAGGCAGTCAATGGACATATACGATTTCCAGTACAAGTGAGCATAAAGAAGATGCATTTCGTGTTTTAGAAACAGCATTTACGGACGAATTTCAAATTTTCCTCGGCTCCAATGTTTATGATTCTGCTCGCTTGCCGGTAGAGGATCCGAACGTGCATGAGCAAGTCGAAATGCACCCGGTAATGGAGGATAAAAACATGGATGCCCGTTGGTATCACGAATACGGTCCTCCAGAAGATCGTTCACCGTACGAGGCTGCCGTTCGCTCCGACATGCAAAACTGGATGTCCGAATTTGTACATGGTGACGATGATGTCGTTACATTTTTAAGAAAGATGGATGAGGAAATTAATACAATGGTTGAGGAATTACGAGCGAATGAATAAGGGAATATAGTTAATACAAGGGTGGCAGATAAACTGCTACCCTTGTATTTGTTAACCAATGATAGAAAGGCTGTAAAGCAGGTCTCTCAGCTGAGGTCGCCGATTGTGTCCAATGGAGCGGTTTTTTAGCCGAGGTCGCCGATTGTGATTCAATGGAGCGGTTTTTTTTAGACCGAGGGTGTCGATTGTAATCCAATGGAGCGGTTTTTT
>BAXO01000048.1 GCA_001310555.1 Bacillus sp. JCM 19058 | reverse complement strand
AGTAGAACCAGAACATAGGATGTATTTAAATTCGGTAAATAGCTTATAACTGCATCTACCAAGTTAAGTAGAACCAGAACATAGGATGTATTTAAATGGCAGAATTTTTAAGTGGTGTGTTTTGCTCATCTATTGTAGAACCAGAACATAGGATGTATTTAAATGAACAAAGGCGATAGCACCATTCCTCTGGGCATCTGTAGAACCATAAAATAAGATGTATTTAAATTTCGCAACTACACCCCTTTTTACTTTCATACACCGCATGTAGAACTAGAACATACGGTGTATTTAAAATAAGAAGGGGTTAATTTATTTTTCCTACGAATCGTGCTCGGTAGTGGATTCCGTAAGTTGATCGTGCGATAAGTGTGGATTCCTAAAAAGTCTTTTTTATTTACAAACCGACCGGCGGTATGTATAATGCAATTAGCTAATAAACTTAAATTTCGAGGATTTGACCCAAAAAAATGTGGAAATAGTTGGAACAAAAAAATCAATAGAAAACAGAAGAAGCTGCTACTTTTGTCCACATCGAGGCCTATGCGAAGTGCCTTATCAATCGATTCAAATTCATGTCACAAGAGTGACTTTCGACATTTTTGACCGACAATCTAACGTAATTAAGAATAAAAAAGGGGTGTGAACAGTATGGAGCTTTTAGTGTTCTTGCATGTATTAGGGGCAATTATTTTTTTTAGGGAATATCATTACCGCGGCATTTTGGAAAATTAGGGCAGACATCACAAAGGAGCCGGCATATATTCATTCCACTGTGAAAAATGTAATGCTGGCAGACTTTATCTTTACACTTCCGGGGTTAATTTTAATTATTGTTACAGGCATTCTAATGACTGTTCAAGCAGGTTATTCGGTGACCGGTTTCAATTGGCTTACCCTTTCATTGCTTTTGTTTGCCTTGACCGGCATTCTCTGGCTAGGCGTATTGTTGCCTATGCAGCGAAGCATGATCCGTCACAGTGCCCAAGCAATTAAGGAAGGCACCGTTTCTAATGCGTATTGGAGAGTTTCACGTTATTGGGGAAGCTTCGGGATAGCAGCTACTTTATTACCCATTGTCGTATTATATTTGATGATTGCGAGAGGCTTTTAAATAGGGGGACTACAAATGGCACCATTTATTGTACTAATCGGATCATTTTTTCTTTCTCTTTTAATCGGTTTTGATTGGCAGTTATCATTACGCATTGCTGTTGCTATTATGTTTTTATTTACAGGTATAGCTCATTGGGGGAAAAGACGGCCTGATCTAATTAAAATGGTCCCTCCATCGCTGCCGAATCCTGGCTTTATCGTGACGATTACAGGAATTTTGGAGATTGTTGGGGCATTAGGTCTGCTAATTCCGGGAACTGCAAGATTGGCTTCGGTATGTTTGGCCGTTTTACTTGTCCTTATGTTTCCAGCTAACATTCGCGCTGCCAAACATAAGATTAGCATTGGTGGGAAGCGGGCAACACCTTTATTACTGAGAACCGTTTTGCAAATAATATTTTTAACCTCAGTAATCTTGGTTGGAGTATACTCTACTTAACGGTGCCGACTGTTGCAGCAACTAAATTCATTGATCGGCTAAATCATAAGGAACTCTTTCTTGTTAAAACATTACAATTTCAATATGATAAAACTAAATATATTTCAAATCGTTGAGGATAGTTGCCAGAGGATATGAAGAAGGCTGGAGGTCTAAGATGGTTATAGATGAAGAAATTTCGATTTCAGAATACAATCCAGACTGGAAAAAATGGTATGAAGTCGAAACGAATTCTTTAACACTTATTTTCGATTCAAACGTGACGTTCGAGCACTTCGGTAGTACTTCAATTCCTGGACTTGTTGCTAAGCCTATTGTTGATATATTGGTCGGACTTGCTGGACCTTTAGAGATTAATCTAACTCAAAAAAAAGAAGTTAGAACAAATTGGATATGAATGCCTTGGAGCAGCAGGTATTCAAGGGAGGCTATATTGTAGAAAACGTGGGATAAGCTCGTTCAACCTAGCAGTCACTCAGTTAAATTCGACCTTATGGACTGACAATTTGACGCTAAGGGATTTTTTGCGGTCCCGTCCTGATGAAGCTAAACGATATGCTGAGCATAAATTGGATGCCTATCGTAAAGGTTATCGAAAGTTGTTATCTTATTCGGAATACAAATCTGAATTCACTGCTCAGCTTCTTAAACGCGCAAAAGAGGCTCTGGAACGATAAAGTGGCTTTAGGGAAACGCTTAGGAATAAATGGATGAAATGTCCGAGCACATTAAGGGATTCAACATAGGCATTTGTCACGCTTCAAATACACATCACATACACTAACTGTGATTAATTAGAAAGGAGTGTTCTGTCATGCCAACCTATTATATCGATTATACAGCACCGGACATTCAGTATTTTGCCGACCTGAACAAAAATCGATTAAAGACCCGAAACGCTGAAAATTATATTAATCGTCTAGGCAGAGATGTATTAAATACGCTTGGAGAAGTCTCTCTTCTTGATATATATTTAAGTGAAGGCCGTGTTGTTGAACCCCATTATCATCAAAATGCTGCCGAGTTGGTTTATTGCATCTCTGGTTCTGCCGCTGTATCGTTAATCAACCCTTTCAACAATGAAATATCAAACACTCCAATTCGGCCAGGACAGGTCGCAAACATTCCTCAAGGCTGGTGGCATTGGGAAGAAGCGACTCAAGACGAGACGCATTTGCTGGCGATCTTTGACACCCCGTATCCTGAATACATTTTCGGATCTGACATTTTAACAAAAACCCCTATTGAAGTGTTGGCTCATACGTATTGTTTGGATCCAGAAAAGTTGAGAGACACGCTTGAACCTTTAAACGATGAAACGATTGTCATTGGACCAACGGATGAATGTATTGCTGGAACAAACTCGACCGTGCAGTCTCCGGCGCATTCGAATATGATGAAATACTCGGGTCATCAGTATGATAATAATCAAGCCCGTTATCAAAGTCCTCAACCCCAATCGCAGCCTATACAAGGGGTGTATCGTAACTCATTTTACGAATATAGACCCCGGTAAGCCTGAACTGATTGATTCGTTGCTTGCTTATGTGGCTCGTCTTCATCATGATGCGTAGTGGGTCACTTTTAGCCGGAAAGTGCGTTTCAGCGTTATCGAAACTACGTTTGCTGCTCGAGTAATTCTGTTATATGCATTCTCGGAAAGCAATGAGGATATAGCTATAGTAGCGGGTCGGTAAGTCTGTTAAATAGAGGATGACTTTATCTGCTCTTAATAATAGCTGGCTAGAAGAGGTGTGGCTATACAAACAATATTAAGGTCTTTCTTACTTTGAAAGGCTTTTTTTGTATGGAATTTTTCCGGATGGAAAAAAAAGCTCAATAACAAAGTCAATGGTATCCGAACGGTATTATCCATTAAGGAGGACAAAGAAATGTGAAGTTTCTTACCAGCTTTGTCAAAAAGGCGAACTTGAAAAGCGGATGAAAATGGAAAATGTGTCACCTGCTTGGCAGAGCCTGTCCTTTTTAATAGCTCAAAAATTTTATAGTTAACGGAGGATATAAAATCTTGATATAATAAGGCTATTGGTTTTGATTAAATAGAGGCAGTCGTTGCAACGGCTCGTTTTAACGATTCGATTTTAACCGGAATAGGGTGATGAATATGATTTATATTGGGTTAACAGGCTGGGGCGATCACGATACTTTATATGAAGGAATAGGAAGCCAGACGAAGCTTCTTGCTTATGCCGGATATTTTCCAACTGTTGAGCTTGATTCATCATTTTATGCTATTCAACCGTTGCGTAATATGGAGAAATGGGCAAAGGAAACGCCTGAGTCTTTTCGCTTTATCGTCAAGGCGTATCAAGGGATTACAGGTCATCAGCGCGGCAGTCAGCCGTTTGAATCAAAGGAGGAAATGTTTGCGGCCTATTGTGCTTCACTAGGACCATTGCAGGCTGCAAACAAGCTGGCGATGGTGCTTTGTCAGTTTCCGCCTTGGTTTGACTGTAAAAAAGAGCATGTACAATGGCTGCGGTACGTGAAGAAAAAGCTTGAAGCCTTCCCACTTGCGCTTGAATTTCGACATCAATCCTGGTTTACGGGTGCCATGAGAGAAAGGACCCTTAGCTATATGCGTGAGGATGGCTGGATTCATAGCATATGTGACGAGCCTCAGGCTGGGACAGGCTCAATTCCGACCGTATTAGAGCCTACCAATGCAGAGAAAACACTCATCCGCTTTCATGGGCGTAACCAATACGGCTGGAATGATCCAGGGAACGGAAAATGGCGTGAAGTCCGTTATTTATACCGTTATAATGAAGAAGAGCTGCAGGAATGGCTTGTAAATATTAGAGAGCTGCAACAGAAGACAAAGGATATATATATCGTCTTTAACAATAATTCTGGGGGTGATGCCGCTGATAACGCCAAACAGTTTATCAATTTACTCGGAATTGAATATCAGGGGCTTGCACCGAGACAGCTAGGCTTATTTTAAAAAAAGGAAGGCTGAGCTCGCGTTCATCCTTCTGAGCTTGAGTATGGGAATGGGGGAGAGTGTTTGCTAATTGAACAAATAACGCTATATCATACAAACGATATTCACAGCAGCTTCGACCATTGGGCGCAAATTGTCGGTCATGTCAAGAAGCACCGCAATGAATCAACGCTCTTTCTTGAGCTTGGCGATCACACGGATCGCTGTCATTCGATGACTGAGGCAACAGAAGGAAAAGGAAATGTCGCATTATTGAACGAGGCGGGGGTTGATTATGCAACGATCGGCAATAACGAAGGAATCACCTTTTCAAAAGCGCAGCTTGAGCAATTATATGAGCAAGCGAGATTCCCAGTCATCGTTGCTAATTTATTTGAGCGGGATCGGACGAGACCTCAATGGGTCAAGCCTTATGCTATTCATGCGTTTGCAAGCGGCCTCCGTGTTGGACTGATTGGCTGGACGGCCCCGTTCACGCATTTATACGAACAGCTAGGCTGGAGCATGGACTCAACATTTGAGCCACTTCGCGATTTAGTCGAAGAAGTGCGTCAGCAGGTTGATGTCGTTATTTTGATGTCTCATTTAGGCTTGTTTCGCGATGAGGAAATTGCTGAAACGATTGAAGGGATCGATGTGATCGTCGGCTCCCACTCCCATCACTTGCTAGAGAAGGGGAAACGAGTCTACGGCACGTTAATTACTCAAGTCGGCAAACAAGGGAAATATTTAGGTGAAATTAATCTTGCCTTTGATTTCCATAGAAAGAGAGTTGTTGAATCCGAGGCACGGATTTGGGACGCAACTCAACTGACGGCTGATCGAGCAACTGAGCAGCTGCTCGCAAGACTTGATGAGGAAGCACGCGTTAGCCTAGCTGAAGTCGTTAGTCACCTTCCTATGACGATGCCGGTATTATGGCAGCAGGAAACGGAGCTAACCCAGCTTCTTTGTTCGGCTTTAGCCGAATGGTGCAACAAGGAAATAGCGATGCTCAATGCGGGTGTTTTGCTCAATTCACTTGAGCAAGGTCCGATTACTAAGGGAGATATTCACCGAACCTGTCCGCATCCGATCAATCCTTGTATCGTCAATCTAACGGGACGGCAGCTACGTGAGGCGATTATTCGTTCCTTTACTCGCGAACTTCGCACATTGAAGCTGAAAGGTTTTGGTTTTCGAGGCAAGATACTCGGTCGAATGATATTCACGGGGATCGAGGTGTCTTTAAATCGAGAAGAGCAAGTCGAGGCAATTTATATTCTTGGTGAGCCCCTGCAAGAAGAAAGAGTATATGAGCTGGCAACTTTGGATATGTATACCTTTGGTCATTTGTACCCATCGATTTACGAAGCGGAAGAGAAGATTTATTTCATGCCGGAGCTTTTACGCGATATTTTAGCTTGGAAGCTTGCACAAAATTGGCCATGAGCCAGGCACATCCCTTTTCCTCTTTCATACCTTGGAATGAAGGAGAAGAAAGGGGCGTGAGACAATGATTGAAATGAATCCGATCGTCATTGAAAATGAGATGTTTGTCGCAGTAACGGTCAAGCTACCGAAAACGAACTTGATGGCTGTTGCTAATGATACCGGATATATTATGTGCGGGGCGCTTGATATTGCTTTATTTAATGAAAATGAAAAGTTAAAGGAGCGTAAAATCGTTGCTGGCCGAGCTATCGGTGTAAGAAATATTGAGCAACTATTAGAAGCACCGCTCGAGTCTGTAACGATTGCAGCCGAGGAGCTTGGAGTGATCGTTGGCATGAAAGGCAAGGATGCTTTATTAAAGATGAGAGGGATTACTAACTAAGAGGACAGGGTATGAAAGAAAATCTGCTGTTATTTGGAGAATCGTTCTTCCTACTTGAACGGATAACTGCCTTTCCGGATATTCGATCGAGGGAAATATTCCCATCAAGCAATACGTAGAGGAGAGTCGCTCGCCTTAAATCGTTCAGGTAAGTGTTCAATCAGGTGGAGGATGGTTTCCGCCTGATTTTCAGCGTAATCAAACGAGTTCAATCATTGTAAAGGCTAGCGTCTCAATTTTGAACTCGTGCAATAAATGGTACAATTAAAAAAAGAGAACGATTGTGAAAGGCAAAGGAGAGGGAAGAACATGAAACAATACTTGGATTTGTGTGAGCATGTGCTGACGACGGGAGCGAAAAAGTCCGATCGTACAGGGACAGGCACAATTAGTGTTTTTGGTTATCAAATGCGTTTCAATCTGGAGGAAGGCTTTCCGGCCTTGACGACAAAAAAGCTCCACTTACGTTCCATTATCCATGAATTGCTTTGGTTTCTTAAAGGTGAAACGAATATTCGATATTTACAGGAAAATAAAGTAAGAATATGGAACGAGTGGGCCGATGAAGCCGGGGAATTAGGTCCAATTTATGGAAAGCAATGGCGCTCTTGGGAAGGAGCGAATGGAAAAACGCTCGATCAAATTAGCCAGCTAATTGAGCAAATTAGGACAAGCCTGATTCGAGGCGGCTGATCGTCAGTGCCTGGAATGCGGCTGAAATTGAAGATATGGCCCTTGCTCCATGTCATTGCTTATTTCAGTTTTATGTTCATGAGGGTAAGCTTTCCTGCCAGCTGTACCAGCGCAGTGCGGATATTTTTCTTGGCGTGCCTTTTAACATCGCCTCTTATGCGCTATTAACAATGATGATTGCTCAAGTGACTGACTTGAAGCCGGGAGAGTTTGTACATACGATGGGAGACGCTCATATTTATCAAAATCATCTAGAGCAAGTGAAGCTTCAACTTAGTAGAGAGCCGCGCCCGTTACCGACAATGAAGATTAATCCGCATGTCTCTTCCATCTTTGAATTCAGTATCGACGATTTTGAACTGCTTCATTATGAGCCATACCCTACTATTAAAGGGGAGATTTCGGTATGATCTCGTTTATATTGGCAATGAGCAAGAACCGTGTCATCGGAAAGGATAATAGCATGCTTGGCACCTTCCGGCGGATCTCGCCCATTTTAAGCGGACAACATCAGGACATACGATCGTCATGGGGCGAAAAACGTTTCAATCGATCGGAAAGCCTTTGCCAAAGCGAAAAAAATGTCATTCTGACTCGAAATCAGGATTTTACGGCACGAGGCTGTGAGGTCTTGCACAGTCGTGAAGAGGTGCTGGCGTTAGCTGAGCAAGAAAAAGAAATCTTTTTGATCGGCGGAACCGAACTGTTTAAGCTGTTTTGGGAGGATGTCGAGCGCATCTATCTTACGTATATTGATGCTGAGTTTGAGGGAGATACGTTTTTCCCAGAGCTCGATGATTCCCAGTGGCAGCTGAAAGCAGTGGAGGAAGGCAACGTTGACGAAAAGAATAGTTACGCTCATCAATTCCGTTTATACGAACGGACTAAGCGCTAATGCTCGGAAAGAAAAGTTAGTCGAAACGGACGGTTCACATGCGTATGGGTGTCAGAAGTTCAAGGTAGGGTAACAAACAGCGATCGAGGCAGCATAGAACGAACAACGCGGAGTCTGCTACAATCCGCTGAAAAATTCTTCTAGTCCACGTCGAGTCTTGGATTACAACAAGACAGTCTAGAAGCTGAAATACTTGGCACTGAATCTCAGCCGAACAGCTGAGGCTGACGTATGAATAAAGCAGGCGAATTAACAAGCCAAACAAGGACAAGGGCGGGCAATGCCTGCCTTTTTTCGCTTTTGAATTTAATAGGCAAACGACTTATCCCCCTTGCATACAATAAGACAAAGGGGGTTTTCATGTGGCCATTAGAAGACCAATTAAAACCCAATCGCAGAAGGAGGCTTTGCCATTTCGCTACACACTGCTTCTTTCCTCTTGTGTGTTTATTTTTTTGACGATACTCAGCCTAATTTATATTGATCGTCAGCTAAAACCGACATTAACACGGATTGCCGAAATGGAGATTCAAAATATAGCGACGCACTCAATCAATTCGGCCTTGTCGAATCAGTTAGGAGAAATCATTGATATTAATGAATTAATTGTGTTTGAGCGTAATGAAAATGGCTATGTTACTTCGATGGTATATGATACACAAATGTATACACAAATCATGGGGGCGACGATGAATGAAATTGCCACGCAGCTGCGAGCTGTACGGTCTGGAGAAATAACGAGCGACGGGGAGGCGACGAACCGACAGGACGGAAGAAGCGGGATCGTTCATGAAATTCCCCTTGGTCGGGCGACAAATAACGCTTTGCTCGCAAATCTTGGTCCGACGGTGCCGATTCGATTTTCAACTGTCAGTGATGTGAATGCTGACCTGAGAGATAAAGTGGAGCGTGTGAGCATTAATAGTACGAGGGTTTCCTTAGATATATTTATTGAGGTCGATGTCGAAATAATTATTCCGTTTGATGTTGTAACAGAAACAGTCGAAGTTACTTTTCCGATCGGGTTTGCTATTCTTAATGGACCTGTTCCAAATTATTATCTTGAGGGAGGGGGAGGAATGATTGTCGCTCCTCCAATGCCGGAAACAGGCGAGGGGCAAGAAAATCATTGATGTTATATTGAAAAAATGCTAGGATGGTAAACGGAATTGAATAAAATAACCTCATCGGTGAGATGAGGTAGAGGCGCAGGTTTTATCAGTAGGCTTCGGGAGTCGACAGCGTTGAGCGAAGTTGAAAGGGAAATTTGCCGAAGCAAAAAAGAGGGTCGGCTCTTTTTTTGCTGGGGCTGTATTGAACAAATGCAGCACTGTCCTGTAAAAAAAACAGGGAGAACTACTGAGGATGGGGCTAACAGTTGTCAAATTAGTGGACAATAATGGGGAACCATTATTGTCTTTTTATATTTTAGCCATTTCCCGAAACAAGGAGAATGTTAGATGGAACTATCAATTTATTCATTAATCCCACCAGTTCTTGCCTTGGCTATGGTGATCATCACGCGGAAGGTCCTATTATCCCTTGGGCTTGGGATCGTTGTAGGAGCACTAATGTTGAACGGCTTTGATCCGTTGGCAGCATGTGTCATGATTTATGAGATTTTTGTACGGATCATTTTTGATTTTGAGTCCCCTGAAACGCTCAGCCTATCCTCGATTCATACGGCGATGGCACAGTCAGGCTTCGCTTTGAACACGTGGGAATTTTTTTTATCATTTTGTTTTTATTGCTGCTCGGTATGATGGCTGCTTTAATGATTATTTCCGGCGGAAGCCGCGCCTTCGGAGAATGGGCAATGAAGCGGGTGAAAACACGGTTGGTGCACAGCTGTTAACGATTGTTCTTGGGTTTCTTATTTTTATAGACGATTATTTTAATTGTATCGCGGTTGGGCATATTAGCCGCCCGGTAACTGATCGACATCGACTCTCTAGAGCTAAGCTTGCTTATTTGATCGATTCCACGGCCGCACCGATGTGTGTTCTCGCCCCGATTTCGAGCTGGGGTGCGTATATCATTACGATTATCGCTGGAATTTTAACGATGCATAGCGTTACTGAATATGAAGCTATTCAAGCATTTATATTACTAATACCGATGAATTATTATGCTCTGCTTGCGATTATCTTCATGATAGCGGTCGTTATTTTTAAGCTCGACATCGGTCAGATGAAGATCCATGAAAATAGAGCACAGCAAACAGGCGAGTTGGTTGCACCAGGCTCTCAGCTGTCTAAGGCAGAGCCTGATGAAATGAGCGGTAATGTTGGAAAGGTCGGCTACCTTGTCTGGCCGTTAACAGCACTTGTTTGTTCCACGGTCATCTTTATGCTTCTGACCGGAGCGGCAGCAACGGAAGGGGAGCTCACGCTACTGTCTATTTTTGAAAATATGGATGTGGCAGTTTCACTTGTCTATGGCGGACTCATTGGCTTTGCGATAGCCGCGCTCTCGGCGTTCCTGGCAAAGCTCCCGTTACGCGACTTTACTAGAGCGCTTGGCTCTGGAATAAAATCAATGCTTCCAGCGATCTATATTCTGATCCTCGCCTGGATGATGATTGAGATCATTAGCGAATTGGGTACAGGCCAATATTTAGCATCGTTAATTGACGGAACGATTCCAGTGATGCTTTTACCCGTATTGCTTTTTCTTGTCGCAGGCTTTGCCGCGCTATCGACGGGAACGTCTTGGGGAACCTTTTCACTATTGTTGCCAATTGCAGGAGAAATGGCTGCAGTCATTCAAATTGACATGCTGCTGCCGATGCTTGCTGCGGTATTAGCGGGTGCGATTTTCGGAGATCATTGTTCTCCGATTTCGGACACAACGATCTTATCGTCTGCAGGGGCAGGCAGTACTCATATTGATCATGTCTTGACCCAGCTCCCTTACACGCTTATCGTTGCGGGTATTTCAGTGATTGCCTATTTAGTACTTGGAGCGACAGGCAGTGCAATTTTAGGCTTGCTGGCGGGTCTTGTGCTACTCAGTGGGGCAGTACTGCTTTTGAGGCAAACCGTTCATAGACAAAGGAGCAAGGCGTTTTGACAAATGTAATTGTTATCAGTATAATCAGATAACAATCAGCGGAAGCTATGACAATTTAGAGGGAGTTCGTCGTGAAGCTTATTTAATAGCAGGGCAACTCCCTACAATTTTTTTTCAAACAGATACGAGCTGCTAATAAAATCACTTTGAAAGGAGTAAGATGAATGGAAAAAAGAGAACAATGGGGAACGCGAGCAGGATTCATTCTGGCCGCCGTCGGCTCAGCAATCGGTCTCGGAAATATTTGGCGCTTTCCTTATGTTGCTTATGAGAATGGGGGAGGGGCTTTCTTTCTTCCTTATTTATTTGCTTTGCTTACAGCGGGAATCCCGTTATTGATTATGGAATTTACTTTAGGGCAAAAATATCGGGGCTCATCCCCTCTTACTTATGCGCGTGTGAATAAAAAGACGGAATGGATCGGCTGGTGGCAAGTAGCGATTTCGTTTGTCATTGCGACCTACTATTCGGTCATCGTCGCTTGGGCGATGTCGTTTAGTTATTTTTCCTTCGGCTTAAAATGGGGCGATGATACTGAAGGATTTCTAATGGAGCAATATTTACAAAGAGTAGATTTAGTTTCAGGCGGCGGACCAGGCGATTTTGGCTCAATCGTTGGTGGAGTGTTCGTGCCTTTAGTTGTTGTCTGGATTATTGTTTTAAGCTTGTTGTTTAAAGGTGTGAAACGCGGGATTGAATGGGCGAACCGTATTTGTATACCTTTGCTCGTCGGTATGTTTTTGCTTATCGTTATACGCGCAATAACGTTGGAGGGCGCTATTATTGGGTTGGAGGCTTTCTTCAAGCCAGACTGGGCGGATATTTTTTTTCTCCAAGTGTTTGGGTTGCGGCGTACGGACAAATATTCTTTAGTTTATCGATCGGCTTTGCGATCATGATAACTTATGCCAGCTACTTGCCGCGGAAATCGGACATTAATAACAACGCGTTTATTACAGGATTTAGTAATTCTGGTTTTGAACTGCTTGCTGGTATCGGTGTGTTTGCGGCGTTGGGCTTTATGGCGCATACGACCGGAGTGGGTGTCGATGAGGTTGCCAATGCTGGAATTGGCTTGGCTTTTGTCGTTTTCCCGGCGATTATAAATGCTTTTCCGGGAATGAATAGCTTTTTCGGTTTTCTATTTTTTGCATCGCTATTTCTTGCAGGCTTAACCTCACTCATTTCTATTGTCCAAACGTATGTATCGGCTATACAAGATAAATTCAACGTTTCACGGACGAAAGCCGTTGCTTTTGGCGGTGGATTAACGGCGCTAATTTCGTTAATTTATGCTTCTCAGGGCGGTATGTTCTTCCTGGATACTGTGGATTATTTTATCAACCAGTTCGGAGTTGCTTTGGCAGGTTTAGTATCGGTTGTTGCGGTTGCTTGGTTTTTGCGAAAATTGCCGGAGCTCCAAAAGCATACGAATAGCATTTCAGATTTTAAAATAGGCTTATGGTGGAAAATCTGTCTCGGTATCATTACGCCGTTCGTGCTTGGGTATATGACTGTACAGAATATCCTGATCAACATTAATGAAAATTATGAAGGATACCCGACTTCCTTTCTTATACAATACGGATGGATTGTCATTATTGCTGTCATCATTGTCGGATTTGCGTTCACTTCCTTTAAATGGAAAAAACAAACATTGAAGCTCTCTTCCGATATGAAGTCAGAAGAAGGAGGAGATTAACATGAGCTCGGTGCCATTGTCATGATGATCGTTGGGATAGTTATTATTTGGGGAGGCATGGGACTTAGTATTGCCAATGCGGTCAGAGTAGAGAAACAAAAAGAAAAACTAAATACGAAAAAACGAGCGTGAGACGATCGATTCTCACGCTCGTTTTTTCTCGATCATAAATGGTACGTAAAAACAGGATGAATACAGGATTCCCATCATACCCATTTCCGAGCTGATACGTGTCACTTAGCCACGTATTATTTTTTCTTTTTTCGATCTTGGTAGGCTTTTCGCTCCCACTTTTTTTAATGAAGGGAACGGATCGTACGACCATTCGGTATAGCCGTTATCACGATATACACCGTAATGAAGGTGAGGGGGAACTTCCCTTGTGTCCCTGGTTTACCATAGCCGGAGCTGCCGATGTAGCCGACAACATCGCTAGGAGCAACGATACTTCCTTTTTCAATCCCTTTTTCAAATCCGCTTAAATGAGCGTAATAATGATAAATATTATCGATATCCCGAATTCCGATACGCCAGCCGCCGTACATGTTCCAGCCTTTTTCTTCAACTACTCCATAAGATGTCGAGAGTACGGGGACATTGTAACCTGCAAAAATATCTGTTCCTTCATGTATCCTTCTTCCCCCCCAGCCACGCCGTGCTCCCCAAGTGCTTCTATAGCTGTAACTATGATTGAGAGGAAGGGGGAAAGCATGATCATTGAGATTAACGTGACCGAATTTCTTAAAGACATCAGCGTGACCGGAAATAATCGAAACGGTTTGTTCACGCTGATAGTATTCCCATAAAGCGATGCGAAAGTCTTGTTTTGAAAATCCGTAAGTTTCCAAATGTTTGGCAAACGTATAAAGTAGATCCTCGTCATCATTTCGATCGGCAATACCATCACCGTTTCCGTCAAGCCCTACGCCATTAAACAGGCTAATGGACAAAGGATCCCGATCCTCGAGCTCTGGGTTAAGCGGTCCAGCCCAATTACGAGGAGAATAAAATATTCCGATCAACTTCTTCGACGGGACGGTCACGTAGTGAGCGTCTCAGCCCGCGTTCATACGAGTCGACGGCAGCTAAATAATACCATGGGATGTTTGTGAGCGCCGCTGTTTTTTTTATAGAGCTCAAGGCGTTTTTCATTTTTGTGTTCTAAAGTCAGCTCCTCCTTGTCTGCAGCGAATGCTTCAGGAGGATAGGCTAACAGAACGAGGATTATAATTATTCCAGTAATAATTGGTTTCATCCGAAGGAGCTCCTTTCTCACAGGCAGTTTTAAAATAGTCTTCCATTGTATCGTGTGTAAAAAAACGAAAAACAATCGATGAGAATCAATGGAAATTTTGAGCGCCAGTTTGGTTATTTTCGCAAATTCATGGTACAGTATACATGATGATTCGCTAATGAATATAGGCTGAACGCCTATCGAGTGTATGAGTGTTTTTTTGTAATATTGCTTGCTGCTGCAAGACTGGATATACCGGAATTGGATGGAGTGATTATGATGGCAAAAAAGGAAGAGCATCTACGCAAGCCTGATTGGTTGAAAATTAAACTAAATACGAACGAGTCTTATACAGGCTTGAAAAAAATGATGCGCGAAAAAAAATTACATACAGTTTGTGAAGAGGCGCGTTGTCCGAATATTCATGAGTGCTGGGCCGTTCGAAAAACAGCAACATTTATGATTCTCGGTGACGTATGTACACGAGCTTGCCGGTTTTGTGCTGTCAAGACAGGCCTCCCAAATGAGCTCGATTTACAAGAGCCCGAACGGGTTGCGGAATCTGTCGAGCTGATGGGTCTTAAGCATGCAGTCATAACAGCGGTGGCTCGCGATGATCTGAAGGACGGAGGTGCTTCTGTTTTTGCAGAAACCGTCCGAGCGGTAAGGCGAAAAAAACCCGTTTTGTACGATTGAAGTTCTCCCTTCAGATATGCTCGGCAAAGAGGAGAGTCTAAAAATATTAATGGATGCAAGACCGAATATTTTGAACCATAATATAGAAACCGTTCGCCGCTTAACACCAAGGGTTCGGGCGAGAGCCACTTATGAGCGTTCGCTTGAGTTTCTACGCAGAGCAAAGGACATGCACCCGGATATCCCAACAAAATCAAGCCTAATGATCGGCTTGGGCGAAACTAAGGAAGAAATTGTTGAGACGATGGACGATTTGCGCGCTAATCGCGTTGATATTATGACGATTGGTCAATACTTGCAGCCGACGAAAAAGCATCTGAAGGTAGTAAAGTATTATCATCCTGATGAATTTGCGGAGCTGAAGCAGATTGCCTTGGAGAAGGGCTTCAGCCATTGTGAATCTGGACCGTTGGTACGCTCCTCCTATCATGCTGATGAGCAAGTAAATCAGGCTCAAGTCCGTGAGGAAGCGCGTAAGGCAGAAAGTCAGCATGCCGTAAATAAGTAATCTGGAAGCACACATATACAGTTTTGCTCTTCTTAGAGCGAGAGGCTGTGAAGTTTATAAAGACGAAAAAAGGAGGGCTGCCTCCTTTTTTCGATCTAGTGGCTCTTCATTCGGAAGTGATGCCGCTCGGACGGCAGACTCCTTTCTTCTGTCCTTATTTTTCGATCCCCTTGAGGAGATAGCTGCATTTCTTTAATGGTCTCTTCAAGCGATCGTCCCGTCTGCTTCGAACGAGTTGAAAGTCCTTGAAACCGTTCGATTTCTTCGAACATCCCGTGATCGTCTGTCAGATAAATCTTAAAGAATCGTGGAAGAATAGAGCTGGCACTGCGTTTTACTTGCTCGGCCACTTCCTCTCTGTCACCGCTTGAGGCGTCGTAAGCGATTAATACGTATTTGCTAGTTACAAGAGCCGCCGCTTCCTCCACATGCTGGTTAGATAAAGCGAGACGAGTGACGTTATTGGCAAGCTGATCTCGATCAAGCTGTGGCTGTGCTTTAAACTGCTGCTTTTGGTAACGTCTATATCCGAAAGTCTCTTTTTGTCCTTTGTCAGCTTCAAGATCAAGATGCGGAAGCTTTTCCGAAGATAGGGTGTTAGGACGCTGTAAAAACGGTTGTCCTTCCTCAGTTGCTTGGCAGCCGGAAAATAATAAAATGCTAAGAATGATAGGGAATAGCAGTCTCTTTTTCATTATGTCGACCTCCTTATTAATCAGATTGACCTAATTTCATGTTTGTTACAGCTAGTAAATGCTGGCGAAAATGAGTGGATGTTGTGATACAATAAGGAAAAACGAATGTACTGAAAATAATTCCTTTCTCTATGTACCACGTGCGGACCTTTGAAGTGTAACGTAAGTACAAATATGATGAAGGAAACAATAAGGCTCCTATCCGTCGGTGTTCTGACTATGCTTAAGAAAAACCGACTAGAGCTAACTTAGAAATGGACAAATGCTGAGGTGAGTCGTAGATGATCCAAATTCAAGGGTTGCAATTCGAAATTGTTGAAGAAGCAAAGAATGGCTGGAATGAAGAAGTTTTTAAAGAGAGATACAGTGAAGTGTTAAATAAATACGATTACATTGTCGGAGATTGGGGCTATAATCAGCTGAGGCTCCGAGGTTTTTTTTGAGGATCGGCATAAGAAATCGACATTTGATACGAAAATTAGTACACTCCCCGATTATTTATACGAATATTGCAACTTTGGCTGTGCTTATTTTGTCCTTAAGCGAGTCAAAAAAAATAGAAAAGTAAAGAAGGGCAACAGCCCTTCTTTACATATCATCATTATTTATCGTACGCTTCATCTATATCTGGGTTATCGTGGGTCGGATGAGCGCCGGGATAACGGCGAGGTAACCCTTGATGAATCGATTTGCTTGAATAATTAAAGGCGCTGTAATAACGCTGTCCCGGTTTCCAAGGTGTACTTTTATTCGTGACCGGTTTATCTTTATTAATCGGTGAACCGTACGGACCTTCAGGAGAAGACTCGGGAATCAGATAGTTCCGCATTGCTTCAACGTTGGCAAAATCTGAGTAATCCTTGCTTTTTTTTGTCTGACACTATTAGACCACCTCCTTATACGGTTATCGTTCCCGAGAACGAGTGGAATATCACTTCAACTCAACGTAGAAAAGCATGTAGCTTGAGCACGAAACGTGTAAATTACACCCATCTTGGTACAGAACGGGCAGAGGATTAAAGGAAATGACTGGTATAAATTATCGAAGTGTTAATAATGAGTGGAGTGGATAGAACAATGTACTTTGTCGATCGAGAAAAAATTGAACGAACGTTATGTTACTTTGAAGAGCTACAAGCACATGTTGAAACAGTTTCTAACAGCGAGAAGCGAACCGATCAATTGGCTTTGGAGCGAGTTGCTATCGGGTTGATCGAATCGATTCTTGATGTCGGCAACGGAATGATCGATGGCTTTATTATGCGCGATCCAGGAAGTTACGAGGATATTATTGACATATTAGAGGATGAACGGGTTATCACAGAACAGACTGCAGCATCTTTAAAGCGGGTAATTAAGCTTAGAAAATCGCTCGTGCAAGATTATCTCGATATCGACCATTCCGAGGTTTCGCGCATTTTATTGGAGCATCAGAAGGAATACGCTATGTTTGCCGATGCGGTCAGAGCCTATTTGAACAAAGAACTTGGACCTGTTTCCGCCTTTTTGCCGGAGCCGAAAAAAGGCTAAAAAGTCTCTAAAATTTACAATATTCGCGTCATCGCATACAATATTGTTAAGGATGGTGATGGTCCGTGAATAAAAACGCTGGCTCCACTCGTCAAATGATTTTATGGCTGTTAAAACGCCATCGAAATCGAACGGTTTCTGAAATGGCCAAGGAAATAGAAATAACTGAAATGGCTATTCGCCGTCATCTACAAGGTTGGAGCGAGAAGGTCTCGTGGAAGTCCGCCTGATTCGGAAGGCGATGGGACGCCCGACACATCAATATTTTTTAACGGAACAAGGTGAAGAAAGCTTCCCCCGCAATTATGGGAGCCTTTCACTTGAGTTCCTTGAGGATATGGAAAAAAATTAGTGGTAATGCCATGATTGAGCACTTGTTTGAACAAAGAAAAGAACGACTCCAAATCAAGTATCAGCCGTCTATCAAAGGGCCTTTTTCGGAGCGTGTTCAAGCATTGGCGCAAATTCAGCATGAAAATGGCTATATGGTGGAATGGGAGCAGCAAGACGAGGATACTTACAAGCTGGTTGAATATAATTGCCCGATTGCCAAAATAGCGAAAAAAAATACCCGGTTGCTTGCGCTTGTGAGAAAAAGTTATTCCGCGAATTACTAGGAGATGCAGAAGTGAAAAGGGAATCGTGTATCGCCAAAGAGGATGTCTCATTTTGCACTTACGTGATCAGGCGAGCGGAGAAGAGCGAATAATTGATGCGAAGCGTTCAAAACGGCTTTTTCTTTTATTTAAATACACTTGTAATATAGAGGGAGAGCGTATGAATTATCAAGGATTTTTAATCGATTTAGATGGTACGATGTATAGGGGAAGAGAAACGATAAACGAAGCGGTTAAATTTGTACAAACGCTTCAGAAAAAGGGGTTACCCTACTTGTTTGTCACAAATAACTCGACAAAACGTCCTGAAGCTGTCGCAGAGATTCTTCAAAGCATGCAAATTCCAGCGACGGCGCAGCATGTCTTTACAACGAGCATGGCGACAGCGGCGTTTGTAAGCAAGAAGAGCGAGAGTGCACGGATTTTTTCAATTGGCGAGGAAGGTTTGCGCGCTGCTCTTATGGCTGAAGGTCATCAGCTTGTCGATACAGAGGCTGATTATGTGGTCATGGGGCTCGATCGGGAGATAACCTATGATAAATTAGCGGCGGCTGTATTACAAATCCGTGCAGGCGCACAATTTATTGCCACTAATGGAGATGTAGCCTTGCCTACGGAGCGTGGACTTATGCCGGGCGCAGGCTCTCTTGTTGCGACGGTATCCGTTTCAACCGGTATTCAACCAACGTTCATCGGAAAGCCCGAGCCGATTATTGTCGAGCAAGCACTCGAGGTGATCGGCACGGCGAAAGAAACGACATTGATGGTAGGTGACAACTACGATACTGATATTATGGCAGGACTACGAATCGGCATGGACACGCTTCTTGTCCATACAGGAGTAACGACGAAGGAGCAGCTGACCAAAAAGAAAGAAAAGCCAACGTTTACTGTGGATTCATTAGCGGAATGGAGGTTCGACGCTTTGGAGCGAACCTGAAAGCCTGTCTGAAGGAGCTAGCTTTGAGCGGAGTGTTTTTTCGTTAGAAGGTGAGCGGGAAGATTGATGCTCGACGTCCCGCTCACCTGCTGACCCGTAGTCGCCCTATTCGATATGTCTCCTGCTGTTAGCCATGCTCTGCCAACTGCTTAATTTTTTTGCTTTGCTTCATTAGCAAATTCCAACGATGCCTCATAATAGTTTTCTCCGTCAGGCAACAGCGAGAAATCCCCTATAGCAATCGAAAGCTTTGTTCCTTCTGCGGCCTTTTCCAGTTTATATGTGTAGGCGACCTCGCCTCGCTCTGGGAACACACTCCAATTCGAGACATAAAGCGCAATTTTCAATTCTTTTTCCTTTTCTGCTGCAATTACAGTCGTTTTAGAGTGCTCTCCATTCGGCAGCTCCCATAAGACTTCACTACCTACACGCATATCCTCTTCCGGGTATCCTTCGGGAAGCTCATCCCATTCCTTTACGTATGCTGGTTTAATAAGTACATCCCATACCTTGGCCAAGGATGCATGAATGTTAATTTCTTCGTTAACCACGAATGGTTTGCTCATTTAGATTAACTCCTTTACATTTGAGTCTTTATACTAATAGGGTGGAGCTTTTTACTTTGAATGCTGCACCTTTTACGAGAAATGATTGACTTTTTTTTATATACTCCTCATAAAGCTCACCCCATCGTTGATAGGAAAACGGAACGAAAGGCTGGTCGAGTACACTGATCAGAACATCGATATGGACGTGCCAGCCGCTAAATCCTTTGCTGCTTGATCGTTAAGAGCATTAAAGGTTTGCTTTAATACGAGAAGACAGCCATCTTGTTCTGGAAAGAGTTCAACTTTGATCAAATCATCATCCTATGTAAATTCAAAAACAGATAAATGTTCCACTTCGGTTATATGACAGACAACGCTGTTTCCCTCGGTCCCACTGAATACGAGCTCGAAACGCCCGCCCTTTTCCAAATTAACCACCGCTTCGGCTAACCAACGGGCAAGTTTTTCCGGCTCGGTTAATGCAGACCAAACTTTTTTCGACCGGGTGCTTGAAATGCTTCGACCTTCGAGTATTTTACTTAGTCTCACTCCTCCTCATCTAGAAATTGTTCGAGCGCATCCAATTTACTTGACCAGAACTGTCTGTATGGTTCTAGCCAATGGTCAATTTCTGCCAACGGTTCGGGCTGCAAACCATACAAACGCTTCTGGCCAGCCTGTCGTGTCTTTACTAAACCAGCCTCTCGTAAAATACGAAGGTGCTTTGAAACACCAGGCTGACTTAAGCCGCTTAGCTCCACGATTTCTCCGACTGCGTGCTCGCGTTCTCGCAAAAGGTCGAGGATGTAGCGTCTGTTTCGCTCAGCTAATACTTCAAAAATTATAGAATGTTTCATGTCACAATATTACCATACAATTATATTTCCGTATAGTTATATTTAGAGGCTTTTGCGAGTGGTTAGGTTTAATACGCAGAGAATCAGTTTGGTAGTAAAGGTATACGTTTGAAGTGATCGAAAGGCGAGGAAGCACTGCTTATTAATGAGATAAAGCTATTCAGGAAAAAGGAAACGAACAATCATCCATATGGAGAAGCGATGATGATAGGAGCTCACATCATCGCCTTAAGGAAAATGAACCTGGACACCTCGTTAAAGTAAAATCAAGTTTTGACGAATGTCTTTGAATAAGTCTCCGTATAGGTTCAAATAAGAAAGAAGCCTCGCTTCCGGATGCTGAATCAAGGTCATTCAACGTTTTCTGCCGATGGGCAAGACGGCTTGAGGCAGCCGCGGCAATAGCTCCGACAATATCATCAAGAAAGGTGTGACATTGTCCTGTTTTCTCTTTGTTATTGAGCTTTTCTAAAATACCTGGTTTTTGCTTATCGATATAGCCGTAATTCGTGAAGCCGATCGAGCCATAAACATTGACGATCGAAAAGGCGATCACTTCATCCACACCGTACAGCCCTTCATCGCGCTCAATAATTCCTTGCAAGGGCTGGGCAAGCTTACCTTGTTCAGCTAATAAATCGAGCTGTATTCCAGTTAAAATCGCATTTTGTACTTCACGTTTGGCAATGACACGATCAACATTTTCTTTACAAACCGCTAGTGACAATTCCGGGTGATACTTTACCTGTAAAAAAATAAACGAGCTCGGCAATATCATCGAGCTTAACTCCACGTTCAGACAACAATGAGCGTGCTTTTGTTTCCACAGAATCTTGTTTTGACATTGACCCACCTCCATTGCTTCCAGCAAAAATGACGAAAATGCTTCGTATTAGTCTACGAGATACGCACACCTTTTATTCGTCTAGGTCATAGACTAGAAAGAAATGGGCGGATGGGAGGCAGATGCATGTTCGAACGAAACGTCTATGATTATTACGGGCTTTATTGCGAATCCCGATTTGCGATGGGGGACTATGAGGGCTTTGATACTGCGTACGATTCTTATTTGCTACTGCCAAAGGAGCAATGCGCGTCTGGTGAAAATGACATGGTAGCATTCATTTCATATATGAGACACCAATTACATGATCAATCAGTGCTTGAGCTCGTAAAAACTCGAAATCAACAGCTTGTTGGGTTAATCGATGGCCAGGAGGTTTACTTATTCAAGCTTCCGAGTGGCGAGATGCTGAGAACGTACGAATCAATACAAGTTATGAAAGAGGCGAGCATTTAGGAGCCATTCATTATCACGGAAAGCAAATACCAATTAATCAAAAGAGTTATGAGTACTTCGGAAAGTGGCACAATTTATGGCAAACCCGATTACAGCAGCTAGAGGATTGGTACTTGCAGCTATTGCATGAGAGGCCTCAATCTGAAGTTGATGAAGCCTTTTTGTTTACGTTTCCTTATTTTATGGGGTTGACAGAAAATGCAATCCAATACGCTGTCGATGCGCGAATCGATGAACGCTCGAGCGCATATGAGCAAGGGACGATTTGTCATCGTCGATTTACGGAACGTACGTGGTTAGTCCCTTCAGAACGAGGGAACATTTTAAAGTGCCCAACAGATTTTATCTATGATCACCGATGCGTGATATTGCCGAATGGCTTCGCTCCAAGCGCAGTAGCTTTGCCGACGAACAGAGGGAAATCTTTTCATTTTTGGAAGGGTATGAGCAATTTGAACCGCTGACACCCTACGGATGGCGCTTAGCTATGCTAGGTTACTTTGCCCGGTACATTACTTTGAAGGAATTGAGAATTATTATCGCGCTCAAGTGCAAGAGAAGAAACACGAATACGGGCAAGCGTTCTTTGCTCTTATTAAGGAAGAAAAGCAAAATGAAGACTTCTTGCGGCATTTTCAGGAGCAGATTAAGTTGCCAAGAACGGAACAAAAAGCGCCTAGCGTTGACTGGATTTAATCGTACATTGCCGAAACTTGCCTGACGCGAGTGTTGAGCGCGTCAGGCTTGTCAAGGCTGATGTCAATCGGGACATGCACCTCGAACCAAAAATGTCAAATTTGCCAGAATACCCTTGTGTTCTTATAAAAACAGGTCTATAATGTCCTTTATAGAAATACAATTGTTCATTTTAGGGGAACAATGAAGGATAGGAGTGTTAAAAATAGTGAAGGCGGTTCGCGTTGGGATACTCGGATTAGGGACAGTAGGTACGGGCGTAGTCACGATTATCAATAAGCATCAGAAAGAGCTGCAGCATCAAGTGGGGTGCCCGGTTGAGGTACGAAAGGTTCTCGTTCGTGATAAAAGCAAAAAAAAGAGATATCCATCTTAATGAGGCAATCCTGACAGAGCATGTTCAGGATGTGTTGCTGGACCCGGAAGTAGACGTAATTATCGAAGTCATGGGTGGAATTGAGCAAACAAAGCAATATGTCTTACAGGCCCTTAAGCAAAAGAAGCATGTGGTGACGGCAAATAAAGACTTAATGGCACTCCACGGGGCAGAGCTTCTTGAAACGGCAGCTGAAAATGGCTGCGATCTGTTTTATGAAGCGAGTGTGGCAGGGGGAGTTCCGATTCTAAGAAGTCTGTCGGAAGGGCTTGCCGCTGATCGGATTACAAAGATGATGGGTATCGTGAACGGTACAACGAATTATATTTTGACGAAAATGTCTCAAGAGGGTAGCTCTTACGATGAAGTATTAAAGCAAGCTCAGGAGCTAGGCTTTGCCGAAAGCGATCCGACAGCCGATGTAGAAGGGCTTGATGCGGCAAGGAAGATGTCCATTTTGGCTACACTCGGTTTTTCGACAAATGTCAGCTTGGATGACGTTTCTGTCGAGGGGATTTCCAATATATCCGATACCGATTTGTATTTCTGTAATCAACTAGGTTATACAATGAAACTGATTGGACTGGCACAGCGGGATGACGGACGAGTCGAGGTCAGTGTTCAACCAACGCTTGTTCCCAATGACCACCCATTGGCCGCTGTTCATAATGAATATAATGCTGTTTACGTATATGGTGAGGCCGTCGGCGAAACGATGTTCTATGGTCCTGGTGCCGGATCATTGGCGACGGGAACTTCCGTTGTTTCTGATTTGGTCGTCGTCATGAAGAATATGAGGCTAGGTGTTAACGGAAAAGCGATTCAGAAGCCTCTTCACCAAAAAGCATTGAAAGAGGATAAAGAAATTGATTCAAAATATTTTCTTCGTCTGCAAGTGTTAGACGAAGCCGGTGCTTTTTCGGCGATTACTTCGTTGTTTGCTGAATTTGAAGTAAGCTTTGAAAAGCTGCTACAGCTTCCTGTAGAGGGTGAGGAATTTGCCGAAATTGTCATTATTACTCATAAAACAAATAAAGAAAATTATTTAGCCCTGTATAAACGGTTAAGCGATCTCGAGGTCGTAAAATCTGTACAAAGCTGTTATCGAGTTGAAGGAGGCAATTAAAATGGCGCGATGGAGAGGACTAATCGAAGAATATAGAGACTTTTTACCGGTTACAAAGGAGACGCCACAGCTGACATTGCAGGAAGGCAGCACACCGCTTATCCCGCTGAACCGACTCTCTGAGGAATGGGGAGTTGACCTTTACGTCAAATACGAAGGGGCAAACCCTACCGGTTCATTTAAAGATCGAGGAATGGTGATGGCCGTTGCTAAAGCTAAAGAGGAGGGAAGCAAGGCGATTATTTGTGCCTCCACCGGCAATACGTCAGCCGCCGCTGCTGCCTATGGGGCAAGGCTGGTTTGCGCTGTATTGTCGTCATACCAGAAGGGAAAATTGCGTTAGGCAAGCTGGCGCAAGCCGTAATGTACGGAGCTGAAGTTCTCGAAATTAAAGGGAACTTTGACCATGCATTGACGATTGTTCGTTCCATAAGTGAGACGGAACCAATCACACTTGTCAATTCCGTCAACCCGTACCGGATCGAGGGTCAAAAAACGGCGGCATTTGAAGTGTGCGATTACCTTGGTCAAGCACCGGACGTTCTTTCGATACCAGTGGGGAATGCCGGAAATATTACGGCTTATTGGAAAGGGTTTAAGGAATACGATGAGAAAAAGGGGACGGGTTTGCCTGAGATGAGGGGTTTTGAAGCCGAAGGAGCAGCTGCAATCGTGCGTGGTAAAGCGATAGAAGACCCTGAAACAATTGCGACAGCCATTCGTATCGGAAATCCAGCGAGCTGGACACAGGCCGTCAAAGCTGCCGAAGAGTCGCACGGACGCATTGATTTCGTAACAGACGAGGAAATTGTCGAAGCCTATCAATTGTTGGCACAGCGTGAAGGCGTGTTTGCTGAGCCGGCATCCTGTGCGTCACTAGCTGGGTTGAAAAAGCAAGTGACCTCGGGCGAAATTAAAAAAAGGAGCGAAGGTTGTCTGTGTCTTAACAGGTAACGGATTAAAGGATCCGAACACGGCCATCGATTCGGTAACCGTCAAACCGCTCGTTTTACCGAACAAGGAAGAAGCCTTTTTGGATCACCTTAAAGGTGGTGCCTGGCTATGAGGACGGGGCGGTTGATCATAACCGTTCCTGGCAGTTCGGCAAATCTTGGACCTGGATTTGACTCTGTCGGGTTGGCGGTGAATCGCTATCTCACCTTAAGTGCCCAAAAAGCCGATCAATGGTATTTTTATTCTTCTACACCTGATTTAAAGGACGTTCCTGCGGGCGAGGATAATCTGATCTGCGATGTAGCAAAACATGTCGCTGACCAGCTTGGAAAAGAGCTTCCATGCTGTGAGGTGGAAATGACGAGTGATATTCCGCTCGCTCGCGGTCTTGGCAGTAGTGCAGCAGCGATTGTCGCAGGAATTGAACTGGCCAATCAGCTCCTCGGTGCTCGTTTATCGGGTGAAGAAAAAGTCCGGATCGCGAGCCTTTGGGAAGGGCATCCTGACAATGTTTCCGCTTCAGTTTATGGGGGACTAGTCATCGGAACGCATAGTAATAAAAGGACGAAGGTGCTTTATGGTGGCGTGCCAGAAATTGATTTAGTAATGCTCATTCCAGCGGAAGAGCTAATGACGAAAAAGGCGCGCAGTGTTTTACCCAAAACGCTCTCCCATCGACAAGCGGTTCAGGCGAGCAGTATTTCCAATGTACTTGTTGCCGCAGTCCTGCAAGGAGATTGGCCGGCCGCCGGTCAAATGATGAGTGAGGACTTACTGCACCACCCGTATCGTCAAGAGCTGATTCCACACCTTGAAACGGTAATCCGGTATGTTCTGGAAGAAACGGCTGCCTATGGCGCTGCCTTGAGCGGAGCAGGTCCGACGATGCTTTGCTTGGCACCTGTTAATAGGGGGAGGAATATCCAGGCTACTTTAAAGAGCCGCTTTCCTAGTTTCGAAATCGATATTCTCAAGCCAGCGAAAACGGGAATTCAAGTGGAGTATCGGAATGAAAAAGTGCCGAATGAGGGCTAGTGTTAAGTTTCAGCAAACGGATCGAGAAAGTGTAGGTTCATCTTCATCTGGCATCTCTCTACCGGTGATCTGTTTAAAGGCGGGGGCGAGCATGCTAAAATGTAAAAAAAAGAAGAAACCGCTCCAGCATGAAACGGAGCGGTTAATTGAAGGCCGAGCGGATGTATTTAGAAATGCTTAAGCTCTCGCCGCAGCTGCTGTCTTTATAAAATAGGTTATGACGAAAGCTAGAATTCCCCTGAATTAAAACACTTGCTCAATTTCGGTTACACCTGGCACCTCTTCAAGCAAGGCACGCTCAATTCCTGCTTTTAATGTAATGGTTGAGCTTGGGCAAGAACCGCACGCTCCCAGAAGGCGAACCTTGACGATGCCGTCTTCTACATCGACAAGCTCTACGTCGCCGCCGTCACGAAGCAAGAAAGGACGAAGCTTATCCAATACTTCCTGCACTTGTTCCAGCATTTCAGTACTAGTTGTCATTTTTAACAACCCCTTTCTACAACTTATTATAATAGCCTGTTAAAAAAAAATCCACGTTAAACTGTTTTTTCACTCCCATCGGAAGGGAACAGGCGAATTGAATATTTTCTCGCACTTGATTATTATTTTAAGGGAGAGGATGTGACAGTGTGACAAAAAAAGCTGGAATTTATCGTTTACGGAGCAGAAGAAAAGTGTGCAAGCTGTATCCACCTTCCGAGTGCAATGGAAACGAAGGAATGGCTCGAGGCAGCGGTAGGGCGAAAATATCCCGAACGCAACGTTTCCTTCACTTACGTAGATATCGAGCAGCCCAATAGTCCTGAGCAGCAGCGCTATTCACAGGCAATCATCGACGAAGAATATTTTTACCCTTTAGTCGTCTTTAATGATGAAGTTATTGCCGAAGGGAATCCGAAGCTCAAAGCTATCTATGCAAAAATTGAAGAGATGACTGCCGATTAGACTCCGCGTTCACGGATGAACATGTGCGACTTGCTGCGAATGTACTGCAGTTGCCAGATGCTGAAACAAAGTTCACGTAAGTTAGGAGCTCAATAACGAATTAGGCTTGAACATGGTAGTTTCTTCAAAAAAGAAAGAGATTGTCCTCTTTCTTTTTTTGCTATGACCATAAACTCCCTCGCTCTACAATGAAAAGAAGCGATGTTAACCTTCTTGCTCCCTAAGTCTTTGCAATAGTAACGGGGAATTAGCCCGAATGATATTTGTACATCCATAAAACACCACTTTTTAACACTCTAGGGACACGACCGAGCAAGGTGTGTTCTCCCATCAATCCGAAGCCGTGCTTTTTTCCGAGTGAGCCGAGTACGCCTTTTAATTTGATTCTAGGCAGCGTTTCAGGCAACGCTTCTCCGTTCCATTGCTTTTTCAGAATCGTTACGATTTGCTCTGCTTGACCCTCGGCTAGTTGAGCGCTAGGGGCCTGAGGCAGACTCGCACAGTCACCAACAACAAAGACTGAGTCGTCATTAGGCAAAAAATGCTGTGCAGCCAAAAGGATTCGTCCATTCGCATCTTTCTCGACTGGCAGCTTGCGTACGACCTCGACTGGCTGAACCCCCGCTGTCCAAATAATCGCATCGCTCTCCATTCGTTCGTCATGGTTATAAAGCGCCCCAGGCTCAACTTTGGTAATATTCGACTTGTTGGCGACCTCGACACCGTGTTCGACGAACCAGTTTTGGACATAGGTACTTAAGCGACGCGGAAACATCGAAAGAATGATCTCGCCTCGATCAAATAGCTTTATCGTTAAATCAGGTCGGCTTTCCCGTAGCTCGCTGGCCAGTTCAACCCCGCTTAAGCCAGCTCCGACAATAGAAACTGTTCCCTCTGGACGAACATTGTTTATCGCTTCGTACGTTTGCCGCGTGGCGCTCATCGTTTGAATGCCGTACGTGTTTTCTTCGGCGCCAGGAACATTGTGATACTTGTCTTCACAGCCAAGTCCTATGATGAGCTGATCATACGAAACGAGTTCGTTATTGTCTAGCTCAACCGCCTTTTCGTTTAAATGAATTTCCTTGACGGTCCCGTATTTAATCGTCAACCTGGCATCGTCAGGGAACTGTACGCGTAAATGATGGTCCGAAGCCGTTCCGGCAGCAAGGGCATAGTATTCAGTTTTTAAACAGTGATAAGGTGAGCGATCAATTAACACAACTTCCATGTCATTTGGGAGTCCGTGAGGGAGAATGCGCTGAAGGATTCGCATACAGCCATACCCTCCGCCCAAAAGGACGAGTTTCTTCATACTGGGATATCTCCTTTTTTTTCAATAATTGCTTCCAAGCTTTCCTGAACCAGCGCCATCACTTTTATGAGCAACTGCGACTTGCTCGGTACGCTGTTAAATGTATGCAAACCGTAAGAGACGAGGCCGTTGATAATATGACTCCACGTTTCAACGGAGATGTCTGGCTTCAGCTCCTGACGGCTTTGGGCATCATTTAACAGCAACTCCCAATGTGGAATTAACAGCTGCTGCTCTTCAATCACATGTTTCCAGATTTGAACGGTTAATTTCGGATGAATCGTATAATCGCTTAGGATAAAATCCAAATAGGAACGAATTCGTAAAGGTAGCGGTAGCTTAAACAAAAGCTCTTGCTTCATATGTTCGGGAACAGCTTCTATCCGATCTTTTGCAAGTGATTGCAAAATGGATTCTTTAGTCGGAAAGTAATTAAAAAAACGTTCCTTTTGCGACGGAGGCCGCCTGTGTAATTTCCTTGACGGTCGTTTGTGTATACCCCTTATCGTGAAACAGCTTCACCGCTGCTTGTTCAATTCGTTTTTTTGTTCGTTCTTTTTTCGACTGTTCATTCATCTGTTGGCGCTCCTCAAAAAAATGACCCTGGTCACTTTTGAGTATAACGATTTTATGGCAAAATAACAACGATTTTGTGAAAAACTTCTCCTTAGCTTTTCTCTTCTTTTTCTATTAGTATTCCTGAATTGACTTCTCGGGGCTGGAGGAGTAGCATAATAGGGAGAAATATATGTATGACGCTGTTCAAAAAAATAAAATCGGACTGGAGCGGTATGTTAGTTATGATGAAAGAACTAAATGCAGCGATGCTATTTTGAACGGTCTCCAAGAGGTGATGTCAGATGCGTCCGATTATCGAATTTTGTATAAGTAATTTAGCTAGTGAATCTCAGAAAGCCATGGAAGAGCTCGAGAAAGATCCTAATCTCGATGTTATCGAGTATGGCTGTCTCAGTCATTGTACAAGCTGTGCGATGGAAGCCTATGCATTAGTAAACGGAGAATACGTCTCGGGAGATACGAGCGAAGAGCTGGTTGAAAATATATATAAGCATTTGGAAGAAAATCCAATGTTTTGATGGTTGAGCGTTAAGCCTAATCTGAATATGGGTTTAGCGCTCCATTTGATTCTATACCGAGATTTGGAGGCTAACAGATGGATGTCATTCCTTTTGTCAATACTTGGCCATATGAGAAAATATATAATGATATTTACTTTCATTCTTGCCCGTTTTGCGAGGAGGAGCAAGTGTTGACACATATGAAGCTGCGCGAATTGCAAAAAGCAAGGGAAGGCGTGAAAACCATTTTGATCATGCCGTGCTGCCATGGAAAAATGACGATTCTTGAAGCGGATGACGATTATTCTGGACGAATGAACGGTTAAGGAAGTGAAGCTGTTATGAAGTTTACGAAAATGCATGGGTTAGGGAATAGCTATATCTATATAGATTTATTTCAGGAAAAGCTATCTGAGGAGAGGCTCCCATCATTAGCGAGAGAGATGGCTGACCCAAATAAAGGGATCGGAGCCGACGGCCTCATTCTGATCGGACCTTCAAACAAAGCCGAGGTGAGCATGAGGGTTTTTAACAGCGATGGCTCTGAAGCAAAAAAATTGCGGGAACGGCTTGCGTTGTGTCGCTAAATATGCATATGAGCATGCTTATGTGCATAAACGAACGTTTCGGATCGAGACATTGGGCGGACTCGTTCAGGCTACCGTTGACGTAAAGAGAGATGAGGTCGTCACTGTGACGGTAAATATGGGACGACCACAATTATTGCGCGAGCAAATTCCAATGACAGGTCATCCGGGCGAGACAGTCATTGCTGAGCCGATGACGCTAAACGGAAAAACCGTGGAGCTCACCGCTGTTTCGCTTGGAAATCCCCATGCGTCATCTTTGTTGATGACATTGAAAAAGCACCTGTCACAGAACTTGGCCCCGTTCTTGAAAAACATCATCGTTTTCCGGATTGGGTGAATGTTGAATTTGTCGAAGCTGTAAGCGAAAGCGAGCTCCATTTTCGAGTATGGGAGCGCGGCTCTGGTATCACTCAAGCCTGCGGCACGGGTGCTTGTGCCGCCGTTGTAGCCGCCATTTTGAATGGAAAAGCTAAAAAAGGGACTGAGATGACGGTCCATTTATTAGGCGGCGGCTTACAGATACAATGGTGTGAAAACGGCGATGTTCTCATGACTGGAGCAGCTGAAGTTATTTGTGAAGGGATATATAACCAAAGGGTGACTGAGACGAGGCAGGAAATAGAGTCCCATCTATTTCCTGCCTTTTTGCGTTTATAAAGTGCATAGAAAAACGAGCAATTTGCTCAATGTCGAAACAGGTTTTCATAGAACTATACAGAAAAAAAACAATTTTGATGAAGGGCTATACTAAATACACTCTATATATGTGCATGGACGAATCGTAGACACTAAGTTGGACAAGTTTTTTTATGGTTTAATACACCGTTCCTTTTTTTGCATTATTGGAAATTTTTTTAAATGTATAATTTCTTTTATATTTTACTTTCTTTGACAAAAGACTTTATCAAAACATTTCAATTTCTATGTTTAATATCGAAGCAAATGAAATGAGTCTTATAACCTAATTTGTTGATATTATGTTATAATGTGCATTATAAAAGAACTAGTTATTTGAAATGATTGAATGTCATGTACTCTTTTAATAGAATTTCACTATTTTTTTCTCTAAAAAGGGAGAGGCTTTATATGAATTTTATTGCCCATGTTCGTAAAAGTGATAAAAAAATTCAAACGGTAAAGCAGCATTTATTAGAAGTGAAAAAAATTAGCCGAATCGTTTGGAGAAAAATAGGTGTAAAGCACCTAACTGGATTAGCTGGTATACTTCATGATCTAGGGAAGTATACGAAAGAGTTCCAAGACTATTTACTAGAAGCCATTACTAACCCCGATTCCCCTCCTAAAAGAGGAAGTGTCGATCATTCTACTGCAGGAGGAAAGCTTCTCTATGAGCTCTTCCATAAGAAGAACCTCAACGAAAGAACTGCCATTGTCGCTGAAATTGTTGGAAATGCAATTTTATCCCACCACTCCTATCTTCATGATTTTTTTTAACTCCAGAATTAGAATCACCTTATTTACGACGTGTCCGTGATAAAGTTTTTTTGCGAGTTTGAACCAGCGAAAGAATTATTTTTTGAGCATGTTATGAACCAGTCAGATTTTCATCAATACGTTCATCAGGCATCCGTTGAGTTGGAAGGATTTTTGGCGAAAAGACCTTTAGAGCGAGAAAGGACACTCATGTTTTTAACTAAATTTATATTTAGCGCATTAATTGATAGTGATCGAACGAACACGCGCTTGTTTGAAGAAAACAAAGAATATGAGAAGACATATGATAGCCAAAAACTATTCGATACATATTATAAAAGGCTTATAGATAAAATCAATTCGTTTAAACAAGATGATGAAGCTGACTCACTAATTAATCGTTTACGAAGTGATATGTCAGAGCAGTGTGATGCATTTGCTCAGCGTCCATCGGGGATTTATATGCTGTCGATCCCTACAGGTGGTGGAAAAACACTGGCAAGCTTAAGATATGCCTTAAGCATGCAACATTCACGACAAAAAGCGCATCATATATGTTGTGCCCTACACAACGATTATTGAACAAAACGCTACCGAGGTACGGAAGATTTTAAAGGCAGATGAACATCTATTAGAGCATCATTCAAATGTCATTGAGGATAACGATGACAATGATGAAAAGGAAGATGGCATTGTAAATGACAGACAAAGGCTAAAGCTTGCAAAGGATAATTGGGATGCACCGATTATATTTACTACGATGGTTCAATTTTTAAATGTGTTTTATGCAAAAGGGGGTAGAAACATTCGTAGACTCCATCATTTGAGTGAGTCGGTCATTATTTTTGATGAAGTACAAAAGGTTCCAGTTTCCTGTGTCTCACTTTTTAATGATGCAGTGAATTTTTTTAAAGGATTATGGAAAAGCAAGCATTGTACTATGTACAGCTACTCAGCCTGCCCTTGATTTTGTAAAGCATGAGCTTTCGATTGAAAAGGATGCTGAAATAATAAAAAACATTGATCAGGTCATTCACTCATTTAAGCGGGTCGAATTAACTGATCTTGCTACAGACCAAACATTTAATAATAAAAAATTAGTTGATTTTATCGAAGAGCAAATGCAGGAAAAGCGAAGCCTTTTAGTAATTTTAAATACGAAAGCTGTCGTAAAAGACTATACGAAAAATTAAAGGATAGAGAAGGAAATGAAGAGCTTTATCATTTAAGCACATCGATGTGTGCAGCTCATAGAAAGGCGATTTTAAAGGAGATAAAAGTTAAGCTGGAAAATAAAGAAAGAATTATATGCGTCAGCACTCAATTAATTGAGGCAGGAGTAGATATTAGCTTTGAATCGGTTATACGTTCATTAGCAGGGCTGGATTCGATTGCTCAGGCAGCAGGGCGCTGTAACCGTCACGGTAGAATGGGGATCCAGAAAGTTTACTTGATTGAGCATGCAGAAGAAAATTTGCGTCTCTTAAAAGAAATTCGTCACGGAAAAAAAGTAACTAAGCGTATTTTGAAAAATATGAATCATGACGAAAGCTCTTATGGTGGACACTTGTTATCAAGACAAGCAATGGAGCGATATTTTAAGGAATTTTATACTGATCTAGAATCTGATCTAAATTACTTCATTCCAAAACTTAAAATTGAGATGACAGAGCTGTTAACCGTTTCAAGAAGGAAAAACCAATATTTGGAATCCTATAGGGCAACCAATGATAATGAACAAATTAAATTATTTATTTTAAACAGCTATCGCACAGCTGCTGAGCATTTTCGTGTGATTGCCGATTTAACGACATCAGTCCTTGTACCTTATGGAGAGGGCGAAAAGATGATCGCTACATTAAATAGCGAACAATCGATTGAGGACTTAACTGCTTTACTTCGTAAAGCCCAGCAGTACTCAGTTAATCTATCACAATTTGAAATAGACCAGCTAACAAAAAACGATGGGCTTGTTTCGTATTTAGATGGAAGCGTTCTCGTTTTAAAAGAAGGAGCATATAGCGAGGAGTATGGCTTAGAATTATCAAATGATGGAAGGTGAGGTCACTCTTATATTAGCCTCCAAAAGTTAAAAGCCTAGCTTTTGAAATAAAGATAGGCTTCTAACACGAATAATACGCTATATTTTTCAATCCACACTTTCTTAAAAAGTGACAACTTATTATATCATAATGATAAAGCAAATTCATATAACGTATTATTCTTCATTGACTCCTAATGAAAGGATTTGATAAGATTGAATCATCGGAAAAAAAATAGGAATTAAGGAGGTGTTTATTTTGAAAAATTCCATAGAGTTCAGTTTATGGGGTGAATATGGACTATTCACTGATCCACTTATGAAACTAGGTGGAGAAAAATTAACCTATAGTGTCCCAACCTATCAATCTATAAAAGGAATAGTAGAATCCATTTATTGGAAGCCGACCATTTATATTGTCGTGGATAAAATTCGAGTGATGAATCCGATTAAAATGGAGTCAAAAGGAATTCGCCCAATAGAATATGGTGGAGGTAACACGTTAGCAAACTATACGTATTTAAAAAAAACCTTGTTATCAGGTTGCTGCTCATTTTGAATTCAATATGAATCGGCCCGATCTAGCTTTTGATCGGATTGAAGCGAAGCATCACAGTATTATGAAGCGTTCGCTTAAAGCTGGAGGACGAAGAGACATTTTTTTAGGTGCTAGGGAATGCCAAGGGTATGTGGAGCCGTGCCGTTTCGGGGAAGGTGAAGGGTTTTATGATGGCTATGATGGCGAAATTCATTTGGGAACAATGGTTCATGGCCTTAATTATCCAGATGAAATCGGGCGTAAGGAGATGGAAGTGCGGCTCTGGAATCCAGTCATGAAGGATGGAGTCATTGAGTTCATTCGACCAGAGCAGTGTACACTCGTTCGGAAAGTGGCTGACATGGAACCGAAGTATTTTGACCAATCAAATGTTCAATCAGCTAAAGAGCTGCTTGAAGAAATGGATAAGGAGGTGAATAAATGAGTTGGTTGTACAACTTATATCAGACGTACCAATCAAACCTTAGCCGAATCGGTGTTATTGAAAAAACTCATTATGATAAAGAATACACCCTTATACCCATATCTCACACGACGCAAAACGCTCACATTGAAGTAAATATTACAGAGGAAGGTGCGTTCCACTCGGCAATTGTCATTGATAAAAGTGACGCAAATACATTAATCCCGTGCACCGAGGATTCCGCAAGCCGTGCCGGTTCAAAAGTTGCTCCTTACCCTCTTCATGACAAACTAAGCTACGTTGCTGGAGATTTTGTTGCCTACGGAGGAAATATTAAAAGCAACAAAGAGACATTTTCATCATATATTAATCAACTAAAGGAATGGACAGAGTCGCCATTTGGGCATTGGAAGATTAAAAGTATTTATCAGTATTTAAGTAAAGGTCAGTTAATAAAGGATTTAGTCAATGAAAGAGTTTTATTTTTAGATGAAGAAGCACAACTTATTTCTAAATGGGATGATAAATATAGGCTACTACACGGTGATAAACCACCAATTTTTAGTGCAGTCACAGGAGGTCAAGAAAGCGCATTCATTCGTTTTAATGTCTATTCTCCCAAAGATATATTAAAAGTAGTTTGGAGGGATACGGAGCTCTATGATTCTTTTATCCGGTATTATGAGCGGTTATTGAGCGATGAGGACTATTGCTATGTAACAGGAACTGTCCTACCGAGGACTGAGAGACATGCAAATAAAATTAGAAATGCCGCTGATAAAGCGAAGCTCATTTCAGCCAATGATGAGAAAGGTTTTACATATAGAGGACGATTTAACAAAAGTAACGAGGCTGCAAATATTAGCTACGATGTTTCACAAAAAGCTCATAATGCCTTGAAATGGTTAATTAACTACCAAGGAAAGATTGTCGCTCAACGTGTTTTTCTTGTCTGGGCAAATAAGAAAATTGAAGTTCCCGAGCCAACTGACGATAGTTTCGATATTTTTTTCGAAATGGGATGCTCCCGCTGAGCCCGAAGAAGAGAAAGTTGTGAAATCCTATACACATGTAAATTTTTCTCAAAGGGTGGCTAAGGCAATTGACGGTTATGGTAGTAATTTAGATTTGGATGATGATGTCAATATCTTGATTATCGATTCTGCTACAACAGGGCGCTTAGCGGTATTGTATTATCGTAATCTCAATAAAGAGCTTTATTTATCTAGGTTAAAACAATGGCACTCTACCTGTGTATGGCAGCATCGCTATCGAAAGAGTAAACAAGGAGCTACTTTGCCATTCTTAGGAGCACCTTCACCAAAGGATATTGCTTTTGCGGCTTATGGAGCAAAAGCAGATGAAAAACTAATTAAAGGATTAATCGAACGAATATTCCCTTGTATTGTTGATGGGCAAGAAGTTCCAACTGATATATTAAGAAATGCTATTCAACGGGCGTCAAAACCAACAGCAATGGAAAGATGGGAATGGGAAAAAAACACTTAGTGTTACATGTGCATTAGTTAATAAAAAGGAGGGATCTGGTGTGGCTTTAGATAAAGACAATTCGGATCGAAGTTACTTATTTGGGCGCCTTTTAGCGATTGCTGATGTATTTGAGAGGAACGCTTTAGATTCCAAAGAGTCTCGTGCAACAAATGCCACCCGTTATATGACTGCATTCTCGATGCACCCAGAACGAACGTGGAAAACGATTCAAGAGGCAATACAGCCTTATCTAGTTCGACAAGGGGCAAGAGCAACGTATTATACAAAAATGATCGATGAGGTTTTGTCACGGTTTCATTTTAATGATTTTTGTAACGAACCGCTAACTGGAAAATATTTATTAGGTTTCTCAAGTCAACGCCAAGAACTCTATCAAAAAAAGGAAATTATAAAAGGTGAAGAAAGCACAAATCAAGAAGGAGGAAGTAAAGAATGAATCCATTAGATCACAAAATTGATTTTGCAGTTGTAATTTCAGTAACAAAAGCTAATCCAAACGGTGACCCGTTAAATGGAAATCGCCCAAGACAAAATTATGATGGTTATGGCGAAATTTCAGATGTGGCAATTAAAAGGAAAATCAGAAACCGGCTTTTAGATATGGAAGAATCAGTGTTTGTTCAATCGAATGATCGAAAAATTGATCAGTTTAAAAGTTTAAAAGAACGGGCTGAGGCTCATCCTGAGTTAGAGAAAATATTAAAAACAAAGAATGGATCAAGTGAGCAATTTGCTGTTCTTGCTTGCAAGGAGTGGTACGACGTCAGAAGTTTCGGACAGGTTTTCGCCTTTAAAGGTTCGGGAAATAAAGGGGTTTCAGTCGGTATCCGAGGACCGGTATCTATTCATACAGCAACGAGCGTTGATCCAATTAGTATTACGAGTACACAGATTACGAAAAGCGTCAATTCTGAATCAGGAAAGGAAAAGGGTTCAGATACGATGGGCATGAAACATCGGGTTGACTTTGGAGTGTATGTTTTTTATGGAAGCATCAACACTCAACTAGCAGAAAAAAACTGGCTTTTCTAATGATGATGCAAAAAAAATTAAAGAAACTCTCGTTACATTGTTTGAAAACGACGCATCTTCTGCCCGCCCTGAAGGAGCATGGAAGTTCATAAAGTATGTTGGTGGAATCATCAGTCCAAGCTTGGTCAATATTCATCTGCTAAAGTTCATCGTTTACTAAAAGTTGAAAAGAATGTTGACAGGCCAAAAGAATTTGGAGACTACACGGTCAAAATAGATGAGTTAGATGGTTTGAATGTCGAGGTCATTGATGGCGTTTAATGAAGAAGATAATTATTTAATGTTATCTGGGATTCAACACTTTCAATTTTGCAAGCGTCAATGGGCTTTGATTCATATAGAACAGCAATGGGAAGAAAATGTGAGAACAATAGAGGGGCAGCATCTTCACCGAAAAGCTGATGATACGACGATTAGAGAAAAGCGCGGCGATAAACTTATCGTCCGCGCTATGCCCATAAAGTCAAACGAACTGAGAATAACAGGAATTTGCGATGTTGTTGAATTTATTAAAGATGAACGAGGGGTCGAAGTTATTGGTTTAGAAGGGAAATATCTACCTTATCCAATCGAATATAAACGTGGAAAACCAAAAAAAGGACGATTCAGATCTTTTACAGCTAACAACTCAAGCACTGTGTTTAGAAGAAATGCTGTTCTGTGAAGTAGAAGTTGGCTATATGTTTTATAATGAAATACAACATCGAGTCGAGGTTCCGTTAACAAAGGAGTTAAAGAAAAAAGTTCGCACTGTAGTGAAAGAGATGTATCATTATTATCAGCGTAGGCATACGCCTAAAGTAAAAACAGGTGCTTATTGCAAAAACTGCTCACTTCAAAACATTTGTTTACCAAATTTAATGGATAAACGATCGGTGAAACGTTACATTGAAGGGAAAATATCGGAATGAAAAAGCTTTTGAATACGTTGTTCATCAATCAGACGTATATCTGTCGTTAGACGGAAGTAACGTTGTTCTACTTAAAGAGCAAGAAGCGATAGGAAGACTACCGTTGCACAACTTAGAGTCTATTGTGACATTTGGTTATACTGGTGCGAGTCCAGCTTTAATGGGGTATTGTGCTGAACGTAATATATCAATTGCTTTTTTTTACAATGAGCGGCAGATTTCTTGCAAGGGTAATTGGCAAAAGCAAAGGGAATGTCGTGTTGAGAAAAAAAGCAATACCGCCTCTCAGACGATGAGGGAGAGTCGGCCCAAATAGCCCGTAATTTTATTGTTGGTAAAATCTATAATAACAAGTGGTGTATTGAAAGAATGACAAGGGATTATCCTCTACGTATCGATGTCTCCTCATTCAAAGAAATTTCACAACATTTAACTTCTATTCTTTTAGATGTGAGGGAATGTAACGAGCTAGAGAGGCTTAGGGGATTAGAAGGCAAGCGGCTATTAGCTACAATAAGGTTTTTAATCAAATGATTTTACAGCAAAAGGAGCACTTTTATTTCAAAGGACGGTCGAGAAGGCCCCCATTAGATAATGTAAATGCTTTACTATCCTTTGCTTATACTTTATTGGCTAATGATACAGCATCAGCTTTAGAAGGGGTAGGACTTGATGCTTATGTCGGATTTTTACATCGTGATCGTCCAGGAAGGGCTTCTCTTGCTTTAGATGTTATGGAAGAACTAAGAGGTGTATTTGCTGATAAATTCGTATTATCATTAATAAATAAAAAAGTAGTGAAAAAGGGTGACTTTATAAAAAAAGAAAACGGTGCTGTCATTCTGTCTGATGAGGCGAGAAAAAAAATTCTTAACTGCCTGGCAAAATAAGAAACAAGAAAAAATAAAACACCCATATCTAGGTGACAAAATCACATGGGGACTTGTCCCACATGTTCAAGCAATGTTGTTAGCCCGATTTTTGCGTAACGATCTAGATGAATACCCTCCATTTTTATGGAAGTAGGTGAATATTTTGTTAGTTTTAATAACTTATGATGTGAGTACAACTAACCCAGTAGGGCAAAAGCGGTTAAGAAAAGTTGCGAAAATTTGTCAAAACTATGGACAAAGAGTTCAGAACTCTGTCTTCGAATGTATAGTAGATTCAACTCAATATTCTTCATTGAAGATTGAACTAACTGATACGATCGATCAATCACAAGACAGCCTTCGATTATATCGGTTGGGGGAAAATTACAAAAATAAGGTCGAGCATGTTGGAGCAAGAGAATCTGTTGATCTAGAGGAGCCTTTGATCTTTTAATATTGATGTAAGTGCGAACCCAAAGCTCACATTATTTTCTAATGAGATTCGCACTGAAAAACAATAACTTTTCGTTTATTAAACATGTAAATATATCCAATTAACCCTTAATATGGATGTGAATCGCGAATTTTAATTAAAATCTTTGTATATTTCTACATTTTTAAACGAAATTCGCTGTCGCACTCTATATGAGTGCGTGGATTGAAATTAAAATTACGTTGTACAAGGGCTAATTCTAACTCTAGTCGCACTCTATATGAGTGCGTGGATTGAAATTAGACTGTACAGGAATAAATCCCGTTCGCTTAATGTCGCACTCTATATGAGTGCGTGGATTGAAATAAAAAATCGATTAATAAATACGCAGCGTCTATAGTCGCACTCTATATGAGTGCGTGGATTGAAATGCGACCGTATCACGATGCTTGCCGTAAGTCATTTCGTCGCACTCTATATGAGTGCGTGGATTGAAATACGAAGGTCAAGACGGTGGGTATGTCATTCCAGGTCGCACTCTATATGAGTGCGTGGATTGAAATTTTACAAACCTCTCGTTTGCTTCGAGCCATGCGGTCGCACTCTATATGAGTGCGTGGATTGAAATTCCGATTTGAGACGTGGACAGCTATCGAAGAAACAGTCGCACTCTATATGAGTGCGTGGATTGAAATATGTTGGTCATCGGCTGTTCGTATTTTCCACGTTGTCGCACTCTATATGAGTGCGTGGATTGAAATTTTACGTATCTCTTGGTATCGGTCAATCACTTCCGTCGCACTCTATATGAGTGCGTGGATTGAAATTGTTAATCAGGACAATCCGCATTTGCATAGCCTATAGTCGCACTCTATATGAGTGCGTGGATTGAAATGGTAATTTCAATGTAATGGAAGGGTTCGCACAGAGTCGCACTCTATATGAGTGCGTGGATTGAAATCAGAGATAGTTAGCGAGGAACAATTTGACTACGCGCAAGTCGCACTCTATATGAGTGCGTGGATTGAAATCTTAATGGATAGGTGTAGTCCAGATACAAAAATGGTCGCACTCTATATGAGTGCGTGGATTGAAATCATTACTGTCTTTGGCAACGTAAGCTAATAAATTGTCGCACTCTATATGAGTGCGTGGATTGAAATCGTCAAGTGCAATTGTCACCCCTCCGTAAGCCGTGTCGCACTCTATATGAGTGCGTGGATTGAAATATAACGTGCTTGACAGATTTTTCAAAGGCTTGTTTGTCGCACTCTATATGAGTGCGTGGATTGAAATTATTTCATTATTAGATAAAAAAATGTTAAGTAACAAGTCGCACTCTATATGAGTGCGTGGATTGAAATCCAAGCTCCACCGTTGTACTTTGTAATTCCGCTCATGTCGCACTCTATATGAGTGCGTGGATTGAAATAATCGTTGATGGATTGGGTACTTGAACACATGCCGTCGCACTCTATATGAGTGCGTGGATTGAAATGGATCGTCATTTCCATGTTATTGACCCCTTTCTGTCGCACTCTATATGAGTGCGTGGATTGAAATAGCTTCGCCTGTGCGGTGTCGATACCAACCAAGCGTCGCACTCTATATGAGTGCGTGGATTGAAATCGATATCTGGTCATAACCGACCTCACCGATAATATGTCGCACTCTATATGAGTGCGTGGATTGAAATGACAACAGCTTATATGGTCTACACAGGCCAAATGAGTCGCACTCTATATGAGTGCGTGGATTGAAATTCATAGTCTCTAAATAAATTGTCATTAAGCACATCGTCGCACTCTATATGAGTGCGTGGATTGAAATAGATAAAAACCTACAAACAATTACTAAAAGCCATGGTCGCACTCTATATGAGTGCGTGGATTGAAATGATACTGCAATGATTGTTTTAACGGTTGTAATTGTCGCACTCTATATGAGTGCGTGGATTGAAATATGGAACTCGCTTTAATGCGTAGGGAATTGGGGAGGTCGCACTCTATATGAGTGCGTGGATTGAAATGATTAGTTCTACTGCTTTGTCTAGGTCTATTTCTGTCGCACTCTATATGAGTGCGTGGATTGAAATTCTGGATACTCCGAACCTGCATAAATCCGCTCGTTGGTCGCACTCTATATGAGTGCGTGGATTGAAATTAGGAATGGTTTATTTAATTACATTTATTGTAATTGTCGCACTCTATATGAGTGCGTGGATTGAAATAAACTATATTGAGTAGAAGAATTTAAGTTGTCTAAAGTCGCACTCTATATGAGTGCGTGGATTGAAATCCAAGTGACAGGGCTAACAAATTGCAATATCCCCGATTTTATTTGGAAGCTAAGCAACAATGGAAAGGGAGCCTTGCGGTAAATAATTAAAATAAGTTACTTGAATTTTGAGGTAGACTCCAACGTCATTAAGCTTCGGAGTTGGAGTAAAAGAGCTTGATTTTATCGATGTGATAATCATGCTCTTTTATTTATTGTGACGTAAAGTAAATTCCTAATCGCAGATGACGATTTATTTAAGAATTTAATTGCTTCAACGAACACTAAATAGGAAACCCGGATTACATTTGCGCACAATACGCTGGTGGTCAATCCTCTTAGCACTGTTGTAACTATGAGAGTACAAGCTTTTTTTATCGTTAAGCTGTTGTTGCGACTAATTTTGAAGTTTTATTTCTCACGTGATCTGCCAGGAGAGCAGAAGGATTCGCCGGGAGAGCAGAGGATT
>BAXO01000047.1 GCA_001310555.1 Bacillus sp. JCM 19058 | reverse complement strand
TAGATATATTTTATATATACAATAAAAAAAATTTTGCTAATAAAGGAGCTGTAATGAATGGAATGGATAGAGTCATTCGCAGATGGAGCGATCTTACTTAATCAAAACTTTTCCTACTTAAAAGGGAAAGATAGCTCGATAATTATTCATTATTGGGGAGGTTTATCAGGACATTACAATAATAAAAGACATCAGCATTCTTTCTTTGAACTATGCTATATCGTCAATGGCGAAGGTACTTATATTGATAAAAAAAAGGTCGTACCCGTTAAAAAAAAGGCTCGTTATTCCTTTCTTGCCCGTATGTTAAACACCAAATCTTAAGTGACACGGGATTGGACATTCTTTTTGTAGGATTTGAAGTAGATAAAGAAAAGACATCCCATTCCATTCAAAATCTTTTTATTGATCTCGAAACGATTGAAACGGTTTTCATTGAAAACACAGAACAGACTCCGACTGTTCATTTATGGAGTTCCTTGCTTATCTTGGCCAGTGAACAGGATATCTTACTCAATGACTGTCTTCATGGATTATGCTTCTCCTTTTTTTTCAAGCATTTTCAGAGAATTTGCCAATGAACATAAAAGCATGAAAAAAACCGCGGCATCGAATTTCTTCTACCTTGGTTTATCAAGCAAAACTCTATATTCATAATAATCTATCGAAAAAGCTAAGGCTTGATGAAGTAGCTGAGCATGTCCATATTTCTGGAAGACATTTATCTCGTATCTTTAACGAAGAATTAGGCCAATCCTTTTCAAGCTATGTGAGAAAAGAAAAAAATAAGAAAAGCCGGCACTCTATTATCAGAAACCGACTTATCAATAAAGAAGTTTCGGAAATCACAGGGTTTGATACAATTCACTATTTTTCTAGTGTTTTTTCGGCAGAAATGGGAATACCTCCTGGAAAGTTTAAAAGCAAGTTTAAACAGTTGTCATAATCCTTTTTAATAATCATTTAGTCTAGGTTGATATTAACAGTAACAATACTTTTCGCAGATAGTTGAACAAATACATGACCCTTTTTATATGGAAGTTCGCTACATTTATTCTCCACCACATCTGTTACGGCTGCAGAAGTAACTACCTGATTTGGAAATGTTAAGGTAACATTCTCTCTTTTATCTTCAGAAAGGTTAAGTAATCTAACAATCATTCCATCGGTATCCTCAGCAGCTTTTATCGTAACTATGGCAACATTTGAATTATCAGTTTCTAGAAACACGCCTGTTTCATTAGTATCGCAGTGAACTGCTGGAAAAACCTGTACAGGATCATATGAAAGAGCACCTACAGAACGAGCTTCACTAGAACTATAGGTAGCAAATGATGATAATACATACTTAAATGAAACAAAACCAGGTTGTGTTGCACAAAAGTTCGTATCCCAATAATTGTTCATTGGCCATGCTAGCAAAAGCGGGCGCTCGTTTCTAGGTATACTCTTTTGCTCTTTCCCAAAATTGAAATCCCCTATTTGCACTAATGGCGCATCTGGGCAAGCAAGTGTAACACCTTTATCTTGATCATAAACGGATACGACATTGTCTACAGTTACCCAATCTTTACAGGCACCTGGCAGTTGTTGTTTATCCAGCTCCACAAATGTCCCTGCACTATCAAATGTCGCTCTCCATTTCTCTAAATTTAATGGAAAAGTAAAGTAAATCGACTCTGGGATTCGGATATCCTGTTTACGCAACCCTGCCCAAAACTCAATTTCAGGACGATTCCAAAATAAAGTTACTTTTTGTTCCAGGCCATCCACACCTGGACCCTCCCATTTTGTTAGAAGAGTTGCCCCTGATTCATGTTTATTTACCGTACATTGTATGAGCCGAGTTGCCCCACGTCGCAAAGCTTTCCATTCGTGATTCCAGCAGCTAATGTTATTGTTCCCTTTTTCGACGTCTCTTGGGAATAGTGCTGCACGATTTTCTAAATGATGTAGCGGATCGACTCGCTCTTGGACAAATTGAAACAATGTCCATTCACTGCTCTGATCGAACATTTCCCAATTACGCTGTTTGTCAAACAACCGAATAATTCTTCCAGTTTCCGGCTCGAACTCTAACTTGTAGTATTCGGATTCAATAAACGATTTGTCGACAGTAATACGTGGGCTGTCAATTTTCTTCAATTCTTTTAATGGGACTTTCCTCCAACCGAATGCAGGAACCTCTACCTGTCCAAATACGTTTTCATTCCAATTCGTGTCTGTATTGTTTTGCTGGAACTTAAATCGATTTGCCGCTAAATGCCTTCCCTCATATACATAATCCTTAGGTAACCTAACATCCACTAATTGTGGATATTGTGTTGGATTAAACACCAATACACCTTCTGGCTTCCCCGATTGTACTGGATTTAAAGCAAGCTCCTCCATTTTTTTTCGTTAATAAATAACCACTTATACTATTTGCCTGGTATGCCGTGTGGGCTTTATGCATCCATAACGTCTTTGTAAATAAAGAATCTGGATTTGTCACTGACTCATTTGCCCCCCATGTATGCTCATCGTATAACTCTAACTGATCCCAGGCCTCTTGAAAAAGTTCACGTTCATGCTGATTTTCTTTCCCTAGAAATGTATAGAGCATTTCTGCTGCTTTAAGAGACTGTTTTGTCCTGCGAGTAATTTTGGTTTCCAAAGCAGAGCTTGCAGCGCCAAAATTCCAGTAATCTGTCCAATCTCCTGAATAAATGGGGATAGAGTCAATCGGCATTTTTTTAATTTTATTCAACAGCATTTCAGGGGTAGCTAAACGTATTTTGGGGCCCAAATCTGCTTCATTCCAGCGATGGACCATCTCCAATAATTCATTGTCCGGAGGCGTATTATCCATTAACGGTACATTAGTTGATGAAATATAAATAAAATCATAAAGATAATTCTCCTTGTCAAGTCGATTAAGGTATGTATCAATACCCTTTTTCATTTTTTTCAAGATCCTTATCCCAAAGCTCACAGAATTGCGTAAATACCGAATAATGTTCACCGTTAAAACAAAGTAACTCACGGCCATCCGGTGCCTTCCAACGGAAAATGAGTGGCCTTGATAAAGGCAGTCCACCAAAGTGGATATTAATGCCCGTCGTATATAATTCTACCCCCGAATCTATTAATAATTGGGCCAATGTCCAAGGCTGCCCATTGATATCATGATTCATGGCTGTATTAATGTTCATTCCAAATGTCTCTCTTAACTTTTTTGCCGGATATAATAGTCGTGCCAGTTGTTCAACATTACTTAATGGCGCTGTGTGCAAACTTAATGCAGAGATACAGATTTGCCCGTTTTCTACATAGCGAACGAATCGATCAATGTCTTGCTGTGAAGACGTTTCCAACCATTTAACGACTGGCGCTGTTGCTTCACAGGTCCACCTAAATTTTCTTTCCTCTGTTTCATTCTCTGTTTGTTCGCACAGTTCAATGGATTGGCTAATATATCTCGCTGCATCTCCCACAATACTGGCTGTGGATGTGTGTAACCTACATCAAGATGGCTATGATGATAAACTAATATTTCTTTAACAGTTGACACTGTAATCCACCTCTTTTCTAATATTTATCGCTTATTATAAAGTTGATAAGACGGAATGTCTTTAAACATTACGGTCGAACATTTATAAAATAGAGCCATGTATGAAAAGAACACGATCGTTAAACAGACAAAGGCAAATCCACCCCTAACCCCCGCCATAAACTCTATTAAAAACAATCCAAATAACCTAGTTCTAAAGTATAAACAATTAAAATAAAAAGTATTATCAATCTAATTCATTAATTATATATACTTTTTTCCTAATTCATTTATAATAGTTACTGTTGGCCAATAAATGAAAAGGGGATTATTTAACAATGAAAAAGTATCAAATTTTCACGCTCGGTCTGGCAGCATCAGTTTTACTATCTGCCTGTGGAGATGCTTCGGAGATAAATAGCGATAACAGGTGATGAAAAAGGCCAGCTTGGTGGTGAAATAGGGGCGGGCAGAAAACTTGCCGGAGAAGCTGCATTTGACGTTAGTACCTCTGATTATTTTGAATTTATTTTCGAGGATCCATTTGTTTCAGACCAAACGCTCTGGACGTTTGAACTAAACTGAGAAAAGGGGTTGATTGGAAAATGAGCAGAACCTTAGAAATTGTCTTAGGTATTATAGGTGGATTAATAGGCTTTATTGGTGCTTTTATGGCCTTGTTTATAGGTAGCGTAGATGAAGCACTCAGCGGCAATACGCAAATATCAGGCTTAGGAGCTAGCGCATTTTTATTTAGTATTACAGCAATTATAGGTGCAATTCTCGTTAAGTTTAAACCGAAAATCGGCGGTTGGCTAATGTTGATCAGTGGTATCGCCATTTTAATATCAATCAGCCTGTTTGGAGTTGTCCCGTTTTTATTCCTAGTATCAGCAGGGTTGATGGGGATCATCAGAAAAGAGAAACAAAAAGCTACTACAACGTTATGAGCCATTATTGGCTCTTTTTTTATGTATTATGCTAACTTTAATTAGAAGATTAACGTTAGTAATCTGACCTTACAATTCAACAAATAAGAGTGTGTCCTCCTCAAGTGGCTCAACCTGTGAGAAGAGGGGATGGATAATTCTGCAAGTTAATATCCTTAGGAAGAAGGAGCAAAATATGAAAAAAAATGTTTTTGAACAGATGGCAAAAAAATACGATACGGAAGAGCGGATTGAATTAGCCAAAGTTATAGTGAAGGAAATCAGACCAGAATTACGAAATAGTAAATCAAATTCTTTAATGGACTATGGGAGTGGTACTGGTTTAATTGGTTTAGAATTATCCGACTTAGTCGATTCTGTTTTGTTGGTGGATTCATCAAAGCAAATGTTGGAGGTTGCCAAAGAAAAAATTTCTCGCAAAGGAATTACAAACTCCAAAGCGATTTGTTCAGATTTTACTAAAGAAACGCCTAAACATAAAGTAGACATAGTTTTAATGTCACTAGTTCTTCTGCATATTCCGGATACTAAAAAAAATTGTACAAGAGTTAATTAACGTTTTAAATAATCGTGGCAAATTAATTATTATTGATTTTGACAAAAACGATAAAGTAAAACATCCAAAGGTGCATAATGGTTTTTCGCATGAAGGCTTAAAGGAAATATTATCTGAAGTTGGATTCAAGTCGATCAAAATTCAGACATTCTATCATGGAAATCGTATTTTTATGAACCAAGATGCCTCAATGTTTATTGCTAGTTGTATTAAGTGACGTATTAAACCATTGATAAATATAGACAAGTCGATAAACAGTTTATTGCTATAGTCTCAAAACGTAAATGGGCTGTTTAACTATTGCGACAGATAAATTTCAGGCACAGATTCGTCATTATCGCACACGATGAGGATAAATGAATCAATCGTAAACACCCTTTGTATCTAAATGGAATTCGACGTTGATGTTACGCAGCGCCTCGGGTTTTAAAGGGTAATCGCTTATTTGATCGGGATTAACCCGGTCATGAAACAGCTGATTCTTTATGCTATAAATATCAGTTTCTTTTTTTAAGTCCGGCCTCATATGTTTCACGCAACTCTGCTTTCATTTTTTCTTTAACGAGAGCCTCAATTTCCTTTGCAGTTAGATTGTCACTTGAATCGATGAGCGTTCCTTTTGCTTTGACGCTTATATCGAAAGTGAACTGCCCTCCGCTGCGGTTGACTTGAATGCTGGAACTTGGAGAAGTAATTCTAACAGCTGCTTTCTTACCGCCGGGTAAAGAAATATTAATTGGCGAATACAAGGTATTAGAGTCAATCCACCTATATCCGATCATCTCATCATAAGACACCCATTCACTGTACTTTCCATCGCTAACCGGATACACACCGTCAACCTTTAACGTTTGTTTAGGCTCCGGCTGTTGCTTCGATTTCATCCAATCGGTTTTATCGATCATTAAAGAAGGAAGGAGAGCAGTCCCTCCCGGTTCTTTATTCAAGGCATTGAAACGATGGAACTGCAAGGGCTCAATATAGGAATACATCTCAAACGAATCTTTAGGCTTATATAGAATCGTGTAAATCGGCGGGAGTTGGTAGAAACCAGTTATACTAAGCATACTTTCAAGTGATTCATTTGTGCCAAACATCCATGGTGTGTACCGAAATTCTCCGCTTTTTAACAATGATTCCTCTACGTTTTGAGTTCCTATTTCTAATAAAGATTCAGAATAGATAATCGCGCCTACATGGGCCCAGTTCGTCTTTTGCTGGATGGTTCTGTATAAGTCATAGATTGCATCATTCATTGTGTTGCCAGTCCCCTTCCCGATGTATAAAGGGGCTGGTTCTACGATTTTTCCAAACTCCATTTTAGCAACTGAAGAAAAGTCTAGAACTTGCGCGTAGATAATATATTGATCGTCTTCATAATCGATCCCTAAAGTCGTGACATAGTTCACTTCCCCAACCTGGACCTCATCCCAACAGCCAGAGAGCAATAATAATGAAGAGAGTGTTAGAAGGATTCGAATGCACGTTTTAAGCCAGAGCATATGTTATTTTCCTCCTTGACGGTCTTTGTCTAGAGGCCGAACAATCGATGCACGATTCTTTCGTTTATCCTCAGGAACTTTCATTATCGCTTTTAAGAAATCATCTTTCACAAACGGTGAGATAGGCTTAAATATGGGACGCCGAATGACTCTAATTTGGCTAGGTAGCCAAGGATTAGAAAGACGCTTACGAAGAAACCGAACATTCCAAACACCCCTGAAAAGAGCACTGCGATGATTCGAATAATCGAAACCGTGCCAAACAGCGCTTGATTGCCTAATGTGAATGTAGCTACAGCGGTAAGTGCAGAAATGACGAGCATTGTCGGAGATGTTAACCCGGCACGAATTGCCGCATCACCGACTATTAATCCCCCTACAACTGCAACCGTCTGCCCAACTGGCTTTGGAAGCCTTGCACCGGCTTCTCGAAAAAGCTCGAATAAGCCAAGCATTAGTAACAGCTCAGTGGTTGAATTAAATGGAATCCCAATTCTAGAAGCTCCAATCGTGGCAAGAAGCGGAAAAGGGATCTGATCGACATTAAAAGCGATTAATGCAACAAAAAAAAGCCGGTAGAAAAATAGACACAAGTAAGCCGGTTAATCTAAGGAAAATTTCAAATGAAGCATAGTAATACGGAACGTACTCATCTTCGGCGCTGTGAAGAAAGATCCCTAAGTTGCCGGGGCCAATAAGTGCGCTTGGCATATTATCGATAAAAATTGCAAACCGCCCTCTAGATACGCTGGCGGCAACGCCGTCAGGTCGTGAGGCGAATTCCATTAATGGGAACAGAGAATGCTTTGAATCACTAATTAACTCCATTAACTGCGAATCGCTGTCGATAAAATCAATATCAATTTGATTTAAACGATGAGTGACTTCTTGAATCATGCTTTTGTTCTGAACATCGTCCATATAAATGAGCTGTACATTCGTTTGACTTCGCTTGCCGATTACAAAAGGCTTCGAAACGAGTGAATTTGTTTTTAGACGTTTTCGTACTAAAGCAATGTTTGTATTAATATCTTCTACAAATCCGTCCCTCGGTCCTCGTAGCGAGACATCGGCGTTCGATTCTTCTGGTAAACGTACTGGTGGTTTGCTTACGTTAAAGAAATAGATCATTTTGGCAATGATAATAACCGCATAGCCGTTGAATACCTTCTCGGTTACTAGCTTGTCGACATATTCTTCGTCTTTGGACCAGCGAATTCGTTGGGAAGAAGTGTTCGTTTTTTTCAATTCCAGCTATGCCATGGAAGAAATAATTATGCTGGATTTCGGGAAGAATTCGATTGACGAGTAAGAATTGATCCACCAACCCATCACAAAGAACGAGAACCATTTGCTCCGTGTTCTTTTCTTGGAAAAGTGTATGTTTCTCAACGATCACATCTGCGGATTTATGGAAGAGCTTATGAATGTATTGCTCAACAGTATTATTTCTCATAGGATTTCGTCCTGTTCTTTGAAGTTTTAATTAGGATGGCAATAAATAAAGTGAGTACAACGCCGAAAATACTACTCACTGCATAATAATAATTGGTTAAGAATGAAAATAAATTTTCCAAAGAAATCGGCGCAAGCATTAAGGCAAGGTAAAGAATACAAATTAACAGCTGAATAAATAAGCGATGTTTCTTCTTTCTAATATTAAAGGCTTGCGCAATTAAAAATAATGTAAGCGCCAAACGGATAAAGTGTCCAGATGTCCATTGGTAGATCGATAAAAATTCAAGATGATTAAAAAAATTACCAATACCAAAAATACGCCATTGAAAAAAAATGCAGGGTATCGCATTTGGTTGGCCGCTTCGACACCAAAAATTGCGAGACTCCCTAGTAGCGGCCCTGTTGTTAATATCGATAAAAATACGATGAGTACAGCATAATGCTTAAAATTTAGCTTCCTCGTAACTTCGTGCTGCAACAGGATGATAATGAAAATTTCTATGACAGATCCAAAGGAAAAAAAATCGAACCACGCAGGACATCTGCCAACCATGCTCGACAAGAACTGGAGTGATGAGGTGATAATCTTTGTTCTGAATTGTTCCGACAGCGACCAAGATCCCAAAAAAAACGACAAGCGGAATAAGTACACCCGCACAAATCGCGATAACGCTTATTTTTCCATACGATATGTAAAAGGGGGGGATTAATAAAAACAAGGCGATGACGAAGGTTGGTGTTGAGAAAAGAAAGGTTTGATCAACCCACATCGTCGTTTCTTTTAGCGTAATCCATCCCGTAACAATTACAAATAGGACAATCGTGACGGCAATTGTTTTACTTAGAAGTGGAGAGTAAGTAGACGAAAGCCAATGCATGAAGGATACATCCTGGAAGTGTTTCGTTACATATAGCAATAGCAAGGAGAATCCAAGCATTAGAATGTATCCAATAATGACACTAATCCAAGCGTCACGGCCGACTTGTTCAATAAGGATGGGGATAACGATGACGTGATTGCTAAGGCCGGTACTCAGAATAATAATCGAAAACAACTGTAAGACGTTTATTTTTGACATCCAAATCCCCCCAATATATCGTTATTGTGATGATTTTAACGTTTTTTTATGCACGACACTGTAGACAATCTCCAGCTACAGGTACAATCGGCTTGCGAATCTTAAGCAATCAATACCTTGTCGTGCAAAATTTCGAAACAAAACAAAGGAAGGGCCACTGTATCTTCCGATTTTTGTCTCGTTTCGGCGATTTTTTATTAAGGGAATTTGGATCGAGAGTTGCGATGTAGAGTGGCAAATAGTAAAAATGACTGCCCATGCGGGAGCATGGACAGTCATCCGATTAGAGCAGCGTCAGCTACGCTATACAGCTATGGACGGCGAAAAGGGTGTTACTTCGTATAATAAGGAAAACCTTTTGAGGCCCTTTTGCGAATAAGCTTATTCTTCGGAGGTATGCTATGTTAACTAAGCGAGCCTTATGGCATAATCCAAGTTTAATTCTTCGTTTTCTAATTGGTCACGCTCATTACTGGCAGCACATTAATAGAGAATAAATCAGTACTGCATATTTTGACATATTATTAATCATCCCATTTTTGATGTGTCGATCTTGTTTGAAGGAAGCTCACAATTAATTTGATAAAGCTAACCAGCAGCTGTCTTTACTATATGAATTAACTATCCCAATAGCTTGTTTCCATATCTATTAACCAATGACTACGAAGCATGAGAGTCCTCTCTACTCCAGCTATCGCTGCTACAACACCGATCGTAATATTAGCCCAAGCAGGAAATGCTATCGGAGATACGAATGTACCTATATTTTCAGTAACCCATGGAATTTCTGTAATCTTTTCTATTAGTTGAGGTAAACCTAGAGCTATTGAAGTTAATAAGATTACAATAGCAATCACCTCAATGAAAGAGCTAGTTCGGGGGGAGCGTTTATGCAACCACATACGTAGACCTCTGATCGAACGTTTATCTGGATATACAGAAAAAGACTCATCTTTATCAGTAGCATAATGAATCTGATTTATTCCATACCCTCCGTTTTTTATTTCAATTACTCCATTCTCTGCTGGAAAAGTAGCTGGAAGCTTTGAGTAGCAACATGCTTGCCATTGCGGTATAAATCAGCTCTAGCTCCTCAGCAAAATATTTACAGTTTATAGCGTACTTAGTTTTCTCATTCTTATCATTGGTTATTTCCATATGAAATAATGAACGAGTGAAAATATGCCATAGTCGGTAATCTTTTAATCTATGACCATCGCCCTCTTTAACTTTTCTCATTTTCATACGACGGTTACCACGACGAATTAAACGAAACATCGGACATACACACCTTCCTTTCTTTATATCAAAAACATAAATGAGGAAAACTGTTTCGATATTTGCTTGTCTTTCATACGCACTTATTTTAGTAAGGTTTCATTTTTGAAACAAATTAATCAAAATCAATCAATACCTACAGTAATACCTTCTAAAAAAAAGTTTCCTAAACCTATAAGAGTTTCCCTTTATCTTGTTACGCTAAACTGCCCGTTCGGATGATAAGGTCAGACAGATATTTCTGGTTGATCAGTTGTTACTTGGCTTTATGATTACGGTAGCCAAGGTAGAACGTAATTGCCCGTGGGGCTTGCTCCCGTCAGCTAAACCGTTCATCCCCTACTTGTAGAAACATGATTGAGGATTGAAACTTAAATCTCAAGCTGTGAAACTACTCGGAACGTTAGGGGCTAACTAGGTAATGGCTCGTTAAGGAGGAGATGATCGAAATAAAGCTTTTAGAACTAACGAGGGTGAAAAATTATTAAAAAAAGACCTTAAAATCAAGGCCTTTTTATAATATTAAATTAATTGCTGAATGATATCTATTATAAATATTAGAATAAATAAGCTAAGTAATACTGTAGATAAAGTACTTCCTAATTTAGCGAAGATATGATGCTTAAACTTTTTCCCCAAAATAATAGAGAAAATTAGAAGTATAACAGTGATTATAGCTTCATTTATATTTATACTGAAATACTCTAATACACTTTGTCCTTTATTAATTTTCATATAAGAAATTATTACACTAATCAAAAAAAAGTAAAAATGACAAACTTCCCCAACCTAATGGCTTTTTTTTATCCATCTCTTCACCTCCATTTTAATTGAAATGTTGAACGTCATCTCAATTTCATCTCCATAAACTTTGCCCCTTCAATTGAGTTAAAAACATAAGGCTCAACATCATAAAATCCTAATGAACGATATAGCTTTGTGCTTTTTTTGAACATCTGCCATTGTGACTCTCCCCCTGTATACTTATTAAATTGAACTTCTCAAGTTTTCTAATCGAAAAGTATACTTTTTTCAGCCTCATGTTAACTTTAACATAAAATTACAGCTTTCCTGGAGCTAGAATATGGCATGAAAAAAAGAAAAGAGCGCTAAACCTTTCTTTCAAGTTTAGCGCGAACCCCAATCTTATTTTCACTCATGCCGATTCGAGCGCCAACCTTCAGGCTTTTCTGGCCGCTGGATTCTTCGAGCGATTTCCTTTGGAGCGCCAGGCAGCTTCTGGCTTCCAGTTACATCCCATCAAACAGAAATACAGCTCGCAATTACCACTCTTCGACTACCCCTCTATCCGTGAGATGGCCAGAATGAATGAGCGAAATCATAATAAAGACATTTTCCTGCGTAACGTTAAGATTTTTATTTATAGCTTGAATCAATGACTTTTGAATTAATTTCACGGCTTGTTCATCCCACAAATTTGGAAGGAAAATCCTTGCCATGATCTGATATTGATTACCCACTTGAAGCTCATTTTCAATAAAGTTAATCGTACAATATTCTTTCGGTACTTCACCTCCCTCGGACCAATCTTTTAACAGTTGCTCACCTTGTAATCCACTAATCTTTTTAACATTTTTTGAATAGACAAAGGCAATAGGCATTTTCAACATCCCTTTCATTTAATTTTTCCACTTTGGGGTTGATTTTCATCATATATCAAGAGCCCGATATTATAAAACTTTGACACATTTAGATGACTGAAAGCTTCTAGACAATTCTGCAGTAAATACTCCATTTTACATCCCAACTATTCTGAGAGGGAGAGCGAAAAATTCTGACTCCCTACACTTCCAATTTTATTATTTAGCCCTCAACTTTCACACGTTTTAGAAAAAGAGCTAAGACAAATCCAACGATTGCTACAAACATCGCAAAAATAAAAGCGTTCTGCACCCCTGCTGTAAGCGAGGCTGTTATATTATCAAGTTGTGTCGGCTCGTCGACAGTCGATAAATAATTTTGTTGCCCGACGGTCATCATTGTTGCAGCGGCAGCTGTACCAAGGCACCTGCTACTTGCTGCATTGTATTAATAATCGCAGAACCGTGAGGATAAAGCTCTGTATCCAATTGATTTAATCCGTTCGTTTGTGCTGGCATCATAACCATCGATGTACCGAGCATCAAACACATATATACACCGATAATCATTTCAACAGATGTGCCCACTTCTATATTGGAGAAAACCCAAAGCGCTGTAGAAGCAATAATAAATCCAAGTAGCACTAACCATTTGGGTCCAAATCGATCAAACAAACGACCATTAATCGGTGACATGATTCCGTTCAAGATTCCACCTGGAAGTAAGATTAAACCTGCAAACAAAGCGGTGAAAGCCATACCATCTTGAAGATAAATAGGAAGTAGGAGGTTAGCTGTTAAGATAATGACCATATTGACAACGACCATCGACGTTCCCAGTGCAAACATCGGCTGCTTGAAAGCTCGCAAATTAACAATAGGAGACGGTATAGACAACTGTCTAAACACGAATAGGATTAGAGATACTATACCTACACTTAATGTTACAATAACAATCGCGATGCTCTCGCCTTTTCCTATACTACTAAAGCCATAAACTATGCCGCCAAAACCAACGGTTGATAACAAAATCGATAAGGTATCAATGTTTGGCTTACTAATTGTGGAGACATTTTGCATGTAAAACACGCCGCCCAACAGTGCGACCACGTAAAAGGGAATGGCTAACCAAAATAACCAATGATAGCTTAATGTTTCAATCACCAACCCGGAAATCGCTGGCCCAAGTGCAAGTGATGTCATCATCACTAGACCTATTAATCCCATTGCTGTTCCTCTCTTTTTAGGAGGAGCGATTACCAAAACCACATGATATAGTAATGGAAGGAGCAGCCCCGTACCAACAGCCTGAAGCACTCGCCCCATCAATAACACGCTAAAACTGGGAGCCATTGCAGCACATACCGTACCCAAAATCGAAAAGGTTACGGAGGTTATAAAGAGCGTCCTTGTTGGAAACCATTGAATGAGAAGTGCTGAAATAGGGACCAAAATACCAATCGTTAATAGATAACCAGTCGTTAACCACTGAACCGTGGCTGCATTGATCTGAAATACTTGCATTAAATCACTAAAAGCCATATTTAAAGCCGTCTCAAAAAAATAAGCCAATAAAACCCGCTAATAATAAAGAAGTCATGATTGGACTCACATTAAATTGCTTTTCTTCTTGTATGTCTTGCATGTATATCTACTCCTCTCAAGCCCGATTTAATAAAAATTTTTTCATTTGAATCAATTTCATCATTCAATGATTGAGTGTAAAATCAGAACACTATCATTTGATCATTGATTCCACTCTAGGTGGTCGCTTTCCGCGGGCGGCTGGTAAGCCTTCGTCGGACAAAGCCCTCTAGTCTTACCGGGGCCCTTTCCTCCCGCAGGAGTCGGCCACCTGCCGTTCCAATCTTTACAATTGTAATTTGAACTAGTGAACAATTCTGTGTATTTCGGCTAATGATATTCGCATTTATTTCTGAAATAGGCATTTATGAAATTGACTCATTTCTGTTCTACCGTAAAAAACTTCGGACGAATCAACGTTCAAATTGATCCTTTATTTCTGTTTCATGGCCTAATTAAAAATGTGTTTAGTATTAAACCATCGATCAATAAAATTAGATACCGGTCAATGGAATTCGGAGGTAAATGAGGTCGAAGCCCCCTCTGTTTCATTCCTTGTGAACTCAGACTCTCTTCGTCCGATTAAACGTTGTGAATAAAGATACAACAAAATATACATCCATGTCGTTTATATTGTCAATTATAACGACACTGATGTATATTTTCAACTATTTTATATTAGAATTTGGTTATTCAGGTTCTCGTTTAGCGGCCCCAAAAAAAATCATGTGCCTAAATAGGGATAATTCAAACAAAGTTTCCCGTCTCGTTATTGCGGTTGAACTTAGATATCGCCACTACGAGCAACGTCATTGCAAAGGCGAGCAGAATCTATCAAGCCGAACCTTTCCTAGTAAAAGGCTTGGTCTTTTCAACGTCTAACGACTTCAAATCACCCAAAACAAAGCGCCTACCTTGATCACATGCTGCATTAAGTAAATCCTCCCCAAAACGCAAAAAAACACGCACACTCATTCATTAGAGTGTACGCTTAAGTATTATGTGAAGCCTAGGAGGATCGAACCGTTGACCTCATCTGTGCCAGAGAGTTGTTCTATAATTTTCATCAATTATCATAAAAGTATAACCCTAATTTTATAGGTTCTCTTCGATGTTTATTAAGAAAACGGTAGTACAGCAATGGAATGAATTAAAAAGAGGGATCGATAATATTTTAAAGGGATGCGATTCATAAAGGTAAAAAAAGCAGTACATAAGACGATTAAAAAAAAGGACTGGCTCGACTTCCCCAAAATGAAAAGACAATATTAATTGCGACTATGAGGAATATTTCCAAGAAGGCATACAACAGGTTAAAAGTGAGGAGCAAGTAAGTTCTAGTTTAGGCTCTCCTAAAAAGATAGCGAGAATTACTCGCCAGTACAAACATTCGTGCTGCGGAGAATAGCAAAAGCCTCAGACATACGGTGAGTGCTATTGCCTAATCACCACATCCGTTAAACCTCTATAAGCAACCGTAATAAACAGTACGCAAAGGTCGATCGGACTTTATCGTTCATTTGTGTTATACTGATGCCAATAATAAGATGGCGAGGTGTTTTGAATATGGTCAATCTAGGAATAGCAATTTTAATGATTTTTGTTTGGTTAATTGGCGACTTTTTATGGTTCGACCATGACAATAAACGGTGGGGATGGACTAAGAATTGGTCAAAGCCGATAAAAGTTACTTTTTTTTACTAGCTTCGGGATCATCATGCTCGGTTTCTACCTCGTCATTAGTTTGCAGTATATTTCTTAAATTATTGGCTGAATGCTAAATTCAGTCTTTTTCTTTTGCTTACATATCACTACTTTGCAAAGTGCAACAATCCATGCCCCCCTAAATAACGGTGCCGGCTACCCATAACAAATGATTCGGCCAAACGAGCGGTTCAAAATTGGTTAAATGAATGACCCCCACCACAAAAGCAAAAAAAATGAAAAAGATGCCTCTGCGGAAGCATAACACCTATATCAAATGCTTGATCTCGTCTCCTTTTCCACTTCTTTTTTACGTATCTTTAATCAAAATGTATCTCATGGGCTTAACTTTGTGTAAAGTTTTTTGTAGGAAGTGCAAAATCATATCATTTTGCACTTTTTTGAATTAAAATATTATCCAACGTTTCTGCTGCATTCAGTTTTTATTGACAATTTCCTCAACATACTCAAGTAAGAAAATGGGTTTCCGCTCTTATCAAAAGAAAACGTAGGCCCAGTTAAGCTTGGACAAACCGTTCTCTATGTAAATCATTATTTGCAAAAAAAATGTAAAATTCCACTTCATGCATATATTTTCTTAGAGTGAGAACTAAAAAGATAAAGGACTCAAGTCTTTTATTTTAAATGAGGGTGAGAAAATGGGCTATCTTACAAACCGCAAAAAGAATCCAAATTATCATGTCGCTCTAATTATTGAAACGTCAAACGAATATGCACGCGGGCTACTCCGAGGGATCAAAAAAAATATTTGAATGAAAATCGTCCCTGGTCGATTTATTTGGGGGAACATAGCAGAGACCATACAGATCTAGGTTGGCTAAGGAGTTGGAAAGGAGATGGAATTATCGCAAGAATAGAAACAAAAGAAATTGCTTCCATTATAAGTGACATTGCTCTTCCTACTGTGGATGTGAGTGCTGATAGGTTTTTGCCTTATCTTCCTTGTGTTGAAACAAATAATCAAGCAATTGCTACTATGGCTGCTGATCATTTAATCAGTAAAGGTTTTAAACATTTTGGCTTTTGCGGTGAAATGCAATTTCCCTGGGCAAGACAAAGGCATCATTTTTTTATTGAATATTTAAAAAGTAAAGACTTCCAATGTTACACCTTCGAATCAAGCTTAAAAAAAATCATGGACCAAGGACAGGAGGATATGCTTTCTGGCTGAAATCATTACCAAAGCCAATTGGAATTATGGCATCGTATGATATTTTAGGGCAAAAATTGTTAGAAGCATGCCAGCTTGCTAACGTGGCTGTACCTTATCAGGTTGGAGTCATTGGAGTAGATAATGATGAGCTTCTTTGTAACCTTTCAGATCCTTCTTTATCAAGTATTGTTCCAGATACACTAAATACCGGTTATAAAGCAGCTGAAATTTTGGATCGATTAATGGACGGAGAAAAAGTAGAACCAGAGCTTCATTTATTTTCCCCCATGAAACTTTTCACAAGAGTATCTACTGATGTTGTCACTGTGAAAGATGAACTAGTTTCTGAAGCCGTACAAATTATTCGAAACCATGCATATGAAGACATTAAAGTCGAGGATATTCTAAAACATGTTCCCGTTTCACGCAGTGTTCTTGACAACCGATTTAAGAAGGCTTTAGGACGAACTCCTCATCAAGAAATTATGGAAATGAAGGTAAATCTAATGAAACAATTACTATCTGAAACTGACCTACCTTTATCCTTAATAGCTGAAAAGATAGGCTTCAAACATTTTGAGTATATGAATGTGCTCTTTAAAAGAAAAACAGGCCTGACCCCAGGTCAGTATAGAAAGTTCAACCAATAAAACCGTATGATATTTTTATTATAACTACTTACGATAATCCCCTCATGAAAGACAAAAACAAAAGCGCAGCATCACTGGATCGAATACAGAAAAACCTTGCTTTATCACCAAGCCATAATGAAATCGATGATGACTTTCACCACGCTGGTATGACGGACTTGACGTTCCAGTATCGGCGGTTCACACCAGGACGTGGCCAGTTTTGCTGATAAATCCTCCCCCGCCATAGCAGCTACCCACAATAAATAGACTCCCAAATTAAATACGAAAAATCTAAATAAAGAAACGTAATATCTCATAGACTTTAAATTTCTAATTACCTATACTTGCGTTAATTAGCTGCACTAGCCATCATTGGTACATCACGTTTTCTATGCGTTTGACTTCATGAGAATAGAGTTAAAATCATGCAAAAAGAAGCTTAGAACATTTCACCCGTTAGAAAGGAGGAGAATTTATGTTTTGACAAGAGGGGACATGACAGAAAGCTTAAAACGTAAAAGGAGAGATGATGATGCTTAAACTAAAATGTATGCGCTTACTCTATTCATTTATTTCAATATTCATTCTATTCTTTGTTTTTGGTTGCTCTGCTGAAGATAGCGCTACTTCAGGCAATAATGAACAACCCGAAGACGGTGTGACTCAAATAACATATTGGCATAATTGGGAAGTAGGACCAGGTGGTGAAGAGATTCAACAGTCTGTTGCAGCATTTAATGAAGCACACCCTCATATAGAGGTTACACCGGTCTATGTGGCTGCTGATGGTGGGGACTCTGTCTCTTCTAAATTAGTCACAGCAGTTGCGGGAGGAAATCCGCCTGATGTCATGCTGCAAGTCGGTATGGAATCGCAGAATATATGGATTCCCTAACATTACTAAACGCTCTGGCCGAGCGAGATGAAATAGACGAAGGCATATATTATGACTGGGCTTGGGGAGAATCGACATATGAAGGTAATATATTAGGACTTCCATATGATGGTACTTCAAGAGCGCTTTATTATAATAAAGATCATTTTGAAGAGGCAGGACTAGATCCCGAAGACCCTCCTACAACCATTGCAGAATTAAAAGAGGCAGCACACCAACTAACAAAACAAGAGAATGGTAGATTTACCCGATATGGAATTATTCCCTGGTTAGGTGAAGGCTGGTTATATTCGTGGGGATGGTCTTTCGGGGGCGAATTTGTGGATGCATCTAATCAAGTAAGTATCAACAACCCTAAAGTTGTAGAAGCTTTGGAATGGATGACTGATTTTGCTTTAGAATTGGGTGCTCAAAACGTACTAAGCTTCGCAAATTCGGAGGGAAGCAATGCCCAAGATCCATTCATTAGTGAACAAGTATCTATGGTCGTTCAAGGTAATTGGGTTATGGAACAAATTGAAGAGTACAATCCCGATCTAAATTATGGTGTGTCCTATATTCCTACTCCAACTGGTGATGACTTTACTACATTCCTAGGAGGCAGAGCATTAATTATACCAAAAGGAGTGGAAGGAGATCAGTTAGAGGGAGCATGGGAATTCGTTAAATGGCTAAGCTCTACAGAGGAGGGGCAAAGATTTAAAGAAATTAAAGGGGAGTATTCCGTTATTCCTGAAGTGAACGAGGAACTTTATGGTGATATTCCTAATCACCAACCATTTTTAGATGTATTACCAAATGGGCGGCACCGACCAGTTGTATTAGCTGGAAATATGATGTGGGATGAATTAGCAAAAGCGCCTGATTTGGTGCTTGATGGGCAAGGGACTCCTCAAGAAGTTTTGGATAGGATCAATGAAACTATTAATAATGCTATTGAACAGGAAGAAGCAAGGAGAGAATAAAACGATTGATTTCAAGTGAACAAAAGCGCAGAGCGCCCGCTTTCGCAACGTACAAACTGGAATAGGTCGCGGAGATAAAGGAAACACAGTGACGTAAGGAACTGATGTTGACTTATCGGACAGAGACAAAGGAAGTTTGCTAGTTGCTGGGCGCCCCGCGCTGGATGGCGCTATGTTTGTATAAGAAATCATTCAAGTCAACTTATATACTTTCTTAAAAACAAAATAGGATGGGGGGATCATGATGAAGCCTTCACTAGCAAGTAAATTACATAACAAACAAGCCAATAAAATTAAGGCAAAAAAATAACTTGGAAAGCAAACGTTCAAAATATGGGGTTATATTTGCCCTTCCGTGGCTCATTGGATTATGCGCTTTTTATTTCTATCCATTACTTAGTTCGATGTATTACAGTTTTACAAATTATAATATTTCTGGTTCTTCTCAATTCGTTGGGCTTAGAAATTATATCCAACTAATGAATGATCCAATGTTTTGGACAGGAATCAGTAATACGTTAATTTACGCTTTCATGCAACTTCCTTTGAGTGTCGTGATGGGGGTTTCAATTGCTTTACTGCTCAATATGAAAATCAAAGGTCAAGGAATATTTAGAACGCTATTTTTCATTCCCTCTTTAGTACCAGCAGTCGCGGTCGCCATTTTATTTCAATGGCTACTAGAAGCTCAGTTTGGTTTGGTGAATTTCCTTTTAGATCTAGTAGGAATAGTCGGCCCGGGATGGTTGGGAGATCCGACATGGGCAAAGCTTCTGTTGTCATGATGTCTTTATGGATGATCGGAAACACCTTTTTAATATATCTTGCTGGTTTGCAAGATATTTCACAAGAATATTACGATGCTGCTGAAGTAGATGGTGCCAATCCCATTCGAAAAATTTGGCACATTACACTCCCACTTTTAACTCCTGTTATTTTCTTTAATGTAGTGATGGGATTAATCAATGCTTTACAGGAGTTTACATTACCCTATACTTTAACATCCGGTACCGCTCCCCCGCCGACTCCTTAATGTTCTATAGTATGTATTTATATAATAATGCCTTTTTGTACATGAGAATGGGTTATGCATCCGCTATGGCTTGGATCTTATTCGTACTTATCATGATAATCACTTTGATTATATTAAAAACGTCAAAACGATGGGTATTTTATCAAGGCGATAATTAGAAGGGAGGATTAAAGTTGAAACACACAAAATTAAAAAGAGGATTAACCTATATATTTATCAGTTTAGCAGGGATACTGTTTGCGCTCCCCTTTTTCTGGATGATCAGCTCTTCCATAAAACCAAATGTTCAGCTATTTACCTATCCGCCTGTCTTAGTACCAAACCCATTAGAATGGCCCATTATTTTAATGCAATGACCATGATCCCATTTTTCACATACTTTAAAAATTCTTTCATTTATTCTAGTTTGTCTACATTAGGGGTTGTAGTCTCTTGTCCAATAGTGGCATACAGTTTGGCAAGGTTGCAATGGAAAGGACGTGACACTCTTTTTGTTACGACATTAGCCGTAATGATGATTCCATTTCCCGTAACTATGGTACCTCTTTTTCTGTTATTTTCTCAACTTGGACTAGTAGGAGGACTGTTACCACTCGTATTGCCGTTATGGTTTGGTATGCCTTTCTTCATTTTTTTTAATGAGGCAATTTTTTTTAAGCAATTGCCAAACAGCTTAGAGGATGCGGCTCGAATTGATGGTTGTTCTGAATTTGGAATATTTTTTTTAAAATTATGCTTCCAATCTGTCAGCCCGCTATATTAACCATTGCCTTATTTCAATTTATGTTTTCATGGAATGATTTTTTTGGGGCCGTTAATTTATTTAAGCGACCCTTCAAAATATACTCTTCAGATTGGTTTACAGCAATTTCAACAAACGGAGAGCACAGCATGGGGACCTTTAATGGCTGCTTCTGTACTAATTGCAATTCCAATTATAGTGCTGTATTTTTTTTGTTCAAAAAGCCTTTGTAAAAGGTATTTCTTTAGGCAGTGTCAAAGGCTAATCAATGAGACTTATCAAAAGTTACCTAGCTTCTTTCATTGTTTCTGACACTTAAGGCAGGCGGTTAACTACGTCATAAAATCAGAGATGTAATCATTTTGATGGTCTATGCCCTCAAAAATCTAAATAAAGTAACGTGATATCTCATAGACTTCAATCCATTAATTGGCTAGATTAAAAGTGAGGTAGACAATTAGTTCCACTAATTATCAAATTTAGGATGAAGGAGGGCTTTGATTGGAAAAAAAATTAAAAATAGCCATTGTAGGACTAGGGTTTGGAGCTGAATTTATCCCTATTTATCGAGATCATCCGAAGACAGAAATGTATGCGATTTGCCAACGGAACACAGAAAACTTGAATAAAATAGGTGATCATTTTGGCATTAAAAAGAGATATTCAGATTTTGATGAGTTAATCCAAGATAAAAATATTGATGCCGTTCACATTAACTCCCCCATTCATTTACATGCTGAACAAAGCATTGCTGCGCTTGAAGCAGGTAAACATGTAGCTTGCACTGTCCCAATGGCTACATCCCTTGAAGAGTGTCAGCGAATTGTTCACGCCCAACAAAAGTATGGTAAAAACTATATGATGATGGAAACAGCTGTGCAAACTAGAGAATTTTTATATGTCAAAGGATTGAGAGATAGCGGTGCCCTTGGACGTATACAATTTTTGAGAGGTGCACACCAGCAAGAAATGGCAGGGTGGCCAGAGTATTGGGAAGGGCTGCCTCCTATGCATTATGCTACTCACGCGGTAAGTCCTTTATTAGCGTTGACTGGAAAGGAAGTGGAGTATGTTTCCTGCTTTGGATCTGGAAAAATAGACGACCATTTAACGGCAAAATATGGGTCACCATTTGCAGTAGAGTCAGCTTTATTTAGGTTAAGAAATTCTGATTTAGCAATGGAAGTAACAAGATCGTTATTTGAAACTTCTCGTGAATATATTGAAAGCTTCGATGTCTACGCTGATAAAAAGAGCTTTGAGTGGCAACAACTAGAGTCTGAGGATCCGGTAGTCTTCACAGGGGAAAATGGAGAAAGAGTTCAGATACCAGATTACGCCCATTTATTACCTGAGTCTATTCAACGTTATACGACAGAAGGAGTATATGATTCTGAGGAAAATAGCCATTTATCTTTTACTCAGGGAAGTGGCCATGGAGGCTCACATCCGCATTTAGCACATGAGTTTATTACGAGTATTCTGGAAAAGCGAGATTCTTTTCCCAATGTTTTCACCTCAGCAAACTGGACTTGCGCAGGTCTTTGCGCACATGAGTCAGCAATGAAAAATGGAGAAATCATTAAACTGCCCATATTTAAGGAGGAAAAATATTAATTTCCAAGAAACTATAATATGCTTAAGAAGGTGATTTGCATGAGACATAACCGTACAAAAATGAATGAATTACAGGCGGAGAGCTCGAGTCAAATAGTCAACATTTACCGCCAAGGTGAAAGCGTTCCCATCATTACACAACAGGCCACAACAGATAAACGTCCCTACATTCATCCCATTGTTTCTCCAAATGGGGTGGGAGTTTTAACGGAAGATGCTCCGTCACATCATCCATGGCAGCATGGGCTTTATTGTGGATTCAATAATATTAATCATATCGGATTTTGGGAAGAAGGATTAAGAGGAGGGTATGACGGTACTATCCATCCAAAACCATTGTCTAAACCAATCTTATCGGGAAACAAAGCTAAATGGAAAGTAGAGAGCGAATGGCTTGCACCAGATGGTACACATATGATCTCAGAAGAACAAGGCTGGACATTTATAGACTATGGTGAGACATATGAGTTAGACCTTGTTTGGTCTTTACGGGCAGAGGTGTTCCTTACCTTTGGTCAACACATAGCTGGTGGTCTGTTTCTGCGGATGCCATTTAAAGAAGAACTAGGTGGCAAAGCCATTAATAGCTCCGGTCAAGAAAATGAGGACACTGAAGCAAAGTATGCTGACTGGGTTACTGTAAGTATGCCTATTGAAGATCGTAAAAATTGGGCAGGAATTGCTATAATGAATCACAAAAGCAATCCACAACACCCCGTTACTTGGAGAGTGGATGGCCAACTCGGATTATCACCAAGTCGATGCATTAGCGGAGAGTGGACCCAAGAACAAGGAACGACAGAAAAGTATAGACATCGTTTGTTTATCTACTGCGGCAAGCCGAATATAAAACAAATTGAAAGGAGTTGGGACTCCTTTAGCAATCGTGTCGTTTAAATACTTCATTAACAATGGAAGCAATTATAAGATTAAACGTTTTAATGTGTAAAAATATAATTGAAATGGGGTTAAAAATATGACAGGAAATAGATTGGACAATAAAGTTGCCGTAGTGACTGGAGGCGGTTCAGGCATTGGCAGAGAGACATGTCTATTGTTTGCAGAAGAAGGTGCACATGTTGTCGTAGTAGACCGTTATGAATCGGATGCTCAAAATACAGTAAAACTCATTGCCGAGCAAGGTGGTCCACAGGCAATACCTGCAACCGCTGATGTGAGCAGCGAAAAAGATATTGCCGCAGTAGCTTTGGAAGTGAAAAATAAATTCAATAAGGTAGATATTCTCGTCAACAATGCAGGGGTACGCGTTTTTGGACCAGTCACTGAAGCCGATGAAGAAACTTGGCAATTTATCTTTGATATAAACTTACGTGCAGTTGGTTATTGCTGCAAACATTTTATACCAATAATGTCCCAAAGTGGTGGCGGATCCATCGTCAATGTCTCATCAGCAAATGGTGTCGTCGGCCGTCCGGGTATGGGATTATATGATGCCACTAAAGCCGGAGTCCTTGCACTTACACGCTCAATGGCATGCGATCATGCTGCAGAACAATTGCGTGTAAATGCTATTCTTCCTGGACCTACCCTTACCGACTATCACATTAAAAGGCTGAAGCTGCTGGTAAAGAACTAGATCAGAGTGTGACTAAACCCAACCCAAATGGACCAGGGATTCTTAAACGCCAAGGAACTCCGCGAGAACTAGCCTATGGGATTCTTTTTCTAGCCTCAGATGAAGCATCCTTTGTAACAGGAGCATGTTTGAATGTAGATGGCGGGCTTTCTGCACTGGCACAGAGAAATTAAACTTTCTAAGTTTAATTTAAGATCGGGTGAGTGGATTCAGCAATAAAACTCAAAAGTACTGACAGCCCCTAGAAGGAATCCGCTAGCTTTGCAATGCATTAACTATCTCCCCATCCAGAATCATTACTCTCATTGATGATTCTGGGTATTTTTTATTCCCTATTTTGCTTATATCAAAATTCAAAACACCACTAGAAAAACAGTATCAAAATGCTCTCATTGATTTAAAAGCAAGTAGAGTATCTTCATGAAGATACTCTCAATGTAATAAAACCCTAAAAAATATGAACTTGTTCCTCCTCAAACATAACGTTCCAAAATGAAATTGGTATCGATGAATCAATCGTAAATATACTTATTCGTTTGATTGTAAAAAATAAAGAAGCTTATCGATTCGAACACAAAAGCTCGTGATTAGTGTCCCAACTTTCAAGAAGAGAATGATAATGTGCTAACGACGTATTCTCTAGATTGTCATGATCTAGCTGAAAAGAGTACAGCTCCTCATAATTATAAAGCTCCTGCATCACTTCCTCATCCGTACTAAAGCTAATATTTTTAGATTTATCACAGGCAGGTTCAAAAGGTTCGTGGGTTTCATAATACTCAGGTAGGCGACTAAGAAACCCGGAAAGCTCAAAATTAGTTTCATAAATCGAAGAAAGCATCAACCTTTCTTCTTCCGTGTAACGATAATTACGTATGAATTGATAGTATGCATCCGTTTCGATTCTTCGTTGCAACACACTACTAACCCTTCTGTTTAACGTTACCGATTCTGGTTCATTAACTTCATTGATGTAAGTGATTAAATATAAAAGTTGTTTACTTTGCTCATAAAGACTCTTCGCGTAATGAGCTTTCATTTGTTCTTCAATCCTGTCATTCTTCTGTTTTATTTGAAAATATAAATAGGAAAATGAAGCAGTTGAAAGAACGAGCACAATGACAATCGTAATGAAAACTTTATTCCAACTATTCATTTCACTGTATCATCTCTTTCTATTGTATTATATAAATTCAATTTCAAGAGAGCAGCGGCCGCTATTCTCATGGAGGAACTAACATGACTGTACTTGGTAGAGACAGTTTCTTTATTAATTAGAATCTAACTAATCTGAGCTCACAATTGTCACTCCATGTTAAATAACAAGTTTTTCTTGTATTACTCTTTGGAAATTTATTTTATAATATAAAATAAATCACTATTCTTCAACAGAATAAATTGACAGTCTTCTAGTATTAAACTCTTCCTCAAATGTTTCCTCTTTTTTTTCTAAATCCAATAAGGCCGACATTCCACGCATCAAAAAAAGCTGAAATAGATTGATTACCGTTTAATCTCCCTTCGTTAGTAAGTAGTAGCTAACAAAGAAAAATCATCTCCTATCAGGTTACTTACCTGCACTTACTCACCTCCAATAAAAACACCTCGTTTGAGATGTTTTAATTAGATATAGTTTCTTTCATTTTATCTTGGTATAAAATTTCATTCATAATTTGTATTGTTTCTTCCTTATTCATAGGGTTGTGACCTTTTTCTTTATCATAATAATATTGCATAGTAATTCGATTACTAAATGACTTCCCGTCTAGTTGCGATAGCTCCTTAATGAAAGGCATCAAATGGTTTTCAATATCATGTTTAGAAGATAAGTTTTGTGCATAGTATATTTTTGGTACATGTTTATTAACTTTAAAAAAATTCAACCACATTAACCCGCTCAGATTCAAAATTTTCGAAGCCCTCTCCTGCAGTTGGATAAATAGTGTTATATAATTGTTTTACAGGACTTTTAAAATATTTTGTTATGTTTGTTTGTGGGTTGTTAACAAAGACTTTCGACCCTTTCAATAATGTAGCTAGCATAAAACTGGTAAAACCTCCACCCGAACTGCCCATAAATAAGGTATTTTCATTTTGGATAGACATTTTTTTCAAGGAGTATTTTTAGTATAGACGCTATATCCTTTAAAAAAATGTCTATCCTTGTTACCGTACCCCCAAGCAAGGTTAAGTTTGCCTAAGTACAATGTAGGATCACTGTAATAGACTGTCGTTGCATCGAAATCATCTTTCCACTTATGTCTATTAAAGACAGGTGGTTTCAATTTACTAGAATCAAATGCACCTGATCCGAAAATTATTGCCTTATTTGTATTTTCTTTTGGGTTTATTAAAAATTCAAAAGGCACGTCCTCCATCTTTACCGATAAGAAGATAGGTTCATTTTTTAAAGTTAACTCACTCAGGTTATTAAAATTAATGGATATCTTTTTAAATTCTTCAAACATCTTTAGTCCCCCTTCAATAGTAATTATATATCAATCATCAGTACTATTGAATGAGGAATTTATTAATTTTATACTCTACCTAATTGCCCATAAATTCCGAAATTAGGTAAAATGAAATTACTTCTATCAGGACTATTTACACCTGATTTTTCTACAACCGTTCGATTCTATCATTCCACCAGTATTAAATTTTTCAATAATCCTTCATAAACATAGACGAGAGGCATACCTGACTTTAACCTGGACGCTTATTAATAAAACTAAACTGGACACATTTGTAGGTTCTTTCTTCGTAAGAGTGGAATTCCTTAATTTTTTTTGGTAATCCTAACCCCTTGAACATTTGTACAACCGCTAAAATCAAAGGGACGATGACAACATCATAAATTTCCATTTAAATCCTCTCCTTTTATATCTTTTCAATCGCGAAACTAAGAATCTGTAAAATCAAAGCCCCTAGAACTAGTCTGTTTAGCCATGTAAGAGTGTTCCTAATGTCCTTCACATCACTCCAAATTTCGACATAAAAATCAATAATCGGGCCGAAGATAGAGTAAATCTTGTCAACCGCCTGATTCCAAGCATCAACTACCATATCCCATTTTCTGACCGCCGTTTCTACGATGTTATTCCATAGGTCGGTAAAGAACTGTACAGTTGATTCCCACGCCGACTTAACAGAATCCCATGCAGAAGTTGCAGATTCCCGTAGTATCGCCCCATAAGTCGGAAAAGAATCCTGTAATCCCGCTCCATATATCTTTAAAAAAACTGAACCGTTGTGTTCCATGCGTCTTTTATAGACTCCCATACTCCAAGACTAACTTCTTTAACCTTTTCCCAAAGATTTATAAAGAATTCGCTGATTGGCTCCCAATAATAATAGATGAGCAATGCAACAGCCACCACAGCAGCAACGACTAAAAACCACGGATTGGCCATAAAACTGATAGCAGTTCCGACGCTTTTGATAACATTAATAGCAGAATTAAGAGCAGCAAAAGCTACAACTGCTGTTGTTATACCAGCAGCGATTGAGCCTATTAAAGGTAACCAAGGTTTAAGCGTGTCATAAATTTCCTTTGCTTTTTCAATTATAGGCGGTATGGCATCACCGATTTTTTCAAAACATCTTCATCGAACCGAATTCAGCGACCGTTGTCCGCATATCCGGTAGTCCGTTTGAAGTAAGCATTTCATCAATCGACTCGATAACGCCAATAACACCATGGGTTACGGCTGCACGCATGTTTGTGAAAACATTACCCCATGAATTCCCAGCTTCTCTTGCAGCTCCCTCAAAGGCAACAAAGTTATCTGTCCCATCTTTTAAAGCATCGGTCACGACATCAACGAAATTTTCCGCTGATATTTCCCCACTGCGGAAGCCCTCTTGTACTTCCTCCATACTCATGCCCATTGCGTCCGCGTACATTTTCAGGGGCTGCTATACCAGCGTCATACAGACGGTATACCTGATCCATCGTGACTTTGTTCGTTGATAGCATTTTACCCAGCGCATCAGATACGTTAGTCAACTGTTCGTTCGTGCCATCACCATAGAACGCTACTGCGTCACCCCATGACTCAATGTAACGAGTTGCATCGTTTGTATCTGCGCCACGAGTGACAAAGTTCTGGACAGCCGACTCAGCCACATCAAGACCATATGCCGTTCCGGTTACAGCCTCGTTTGTCCTATCTAACGCCTCAGCAGCTGTCTCACTGCTACCTGTAATAGCGGTCATTGTACGGTCAAAAAGATTCCATTGTGTCTATCCGACTAAATGCACTTTGTATAGAGTCTCTCACTAGCCCAATAGCTTTAGCTCCGAGTGCCACTAACCCTAATGCCGTAACAATTTTACCGATGCCTATAGTGCCTCTTTCACCGCTTTTCTCTAATCCTCCTAGTTCTCTATCGAGGTTCGCGACTCCCTTGGCGACTTGGCCATCTTCAAGCACTACATCTATTACAACTCTTCCATCTGACATTTACAGACTCCACCCCCATGCTCACAAAATCATTGGCACAGGGGCTCGAAGGCTCTCTAACGGTCTTTTACTATATTTACCGTTGCGCATCTAGGACACTTTATTTCAGCAGTACCCTTTACTTTCCCTATTAATCTATTGCATTTTTTTGCACCGAATTTCTTTTAATTTCAACTAACCACTGCCTTAAAAGACAATAAAAAAAGCCACTCTTTGAGTGACCTACGGATAAATAAAGCTTATGATAACAATTGATTTTTCTTCTCTCTAAATTCTTCTTCTGAAATAATACCCTCGTCTAATAACTCTTTATATTTACGTATTTCATCCACTGTATTAGTGTTTGTGGTGTTTTTTGTGGATTTTCTTTTTTTCGCAAATTAATTGAAACATGGAAATACATTCTTCCGCATATTGTATATGTTGTTTATAAACAATCCCGTTTTTCTTGGTTTTTGTTGTAAGGAAGTCAATATAGACAGTGGGATTATGAACATCATCAACAGTCACTTTTATTTTCAAGCTAGAACATACACCTTTGGTCGTCTTTTTCCCTGTAACTCCACCGACTACAGCACCAACACCACCAAATAAAACCCCACCTACCAAGGCCCTACCAAGACCACCACTTGCAATCGACTCACCATCTTCTAATAATTCAAAGTCTATAACATCATTAAACTTATAAATTGTAGATTTATCTCTCTTACCAAGAAAAGTTGATAAGACTAACCACTTTTCATTGTCTGTATCAAACTCTACATAAGTACCTACTTTTTTTAGTAGGATTAAAACTACTTATCTCTTTTTTGCTTTCTGTCTTTCTTTCAATTGCTGATTTAACTTGCGTAGATGTCATTCTAAATACACCTTCTTTATTAAACCCTGATGCTTTCATACATTTAGCACATACTAATTCTTTATTAGCGATAACCACCCGATTTAATAAAGCTACTTCTTCGTCACATATCGCACAAGTCACTCTCAAACTAAATAATCCCATCCGACACCCTCCCAATAGGTTATATGTCCTATTATACAAGATGTAGTTGGATTTTCCATACTATTCCTTTAATTTGTACGCTCTTTTTGCTTCTTCGACCTTCCCCCGTTGCTTTTCGCTTCCTTTTCCGCCCCCGACCGAATATGTCGTTCTTCCTCAGAAGAGTAAAAACGGTTGAAGAATTGGAAAGTGAAATAGAGTTACCTAAATATTTAGAGAAAGATGAATTAAACAGGTTTCTCTCACTGGCTAATGTTAAAGGTCTCGATCTTGATCAGTGGTGCTTTGAAATATTGGCATATACTGGAATCAGAGCAGGCGAATTAGTATGTTTAAAATGGTCTGATGTTAATTTTAATGAACATAAGCTTAATATTACCAAAACATGCTATAATCCAAATAATCGGATTAAAGACTATTCACTGCACCCACCTAAAAACGGAAAAAAAGAGAACGATTATTATTGATGAGTTTATTTGCGACTCTCTAAAACAACTAAAAAAAATACAAAATGAATTTATATTGAGATGTGATGAAGGTTCTTATTATAACAAAGGATATATCTTCGGGAAGGTTGACCGTCCTCCTTATGGTTATCCAATTTTAATTAAGACAGTCGAAAGACGAATGAAGCGTTTGTTATAAAAAGGAAAACTCGATGGTTCATTAACACCACATAGTTTAAGGCACACTCACACATCTTTACTTGCAGAAGCAAGAGTCACACTTGATGAAATTAGGCTCTCTGTCAATTATGGTGGTGCAAAATTTTCCAATCCACACTCTCTTCAATAGACTCGTTCCCGCTCACGGCAAGGCTAGCCTTGCCGTGAGCGAACCATTTGTCGCCACAAGATTTTCTTTCGTAATCGCTCAAAGTTTTTGATGCCATAAGACATCCGTTTAATCACCTTCGTCGTGTTATTGACACCCTCAATGTAGCCGTTATTATACGGATACATAAACGACTGCAGGATCTCCGTTTTCCAACGGGTGAAGGTACGAACGACTTTTTTTAAAGGCTTCATTCCCTGATTCCATCACTCCGCGAAACCACGCCTCTAATCGCTCTTTCGCATTTTCTTTTGTACTTGTTTTAAACCAACGGTCCAATTCATTCTTTAATTCATACGCTTCTCGTAGTCGCGGGGATACTTTCAATAGTTCTTCTACTCGCTCTTTCCCTTGTTCATCAAGCTTCGTCGGGGATTTCCATAACAGTTTCTTATTCCGCTTCATACGGATCCGTTGAGATTTATATTGCTCATTCTGAACCTCCCGCCTGACTTGATCAAACGCCCAATACACTTGACGCATATAATGAAAGCGATCCGCAATAATCAGAGGGGACCCTAATTGCCGGCGTACCGCTTCTTTGAACGCTTTAGCTAAATCCATCACTACGATTTGAACATGGCTTGTGTCACAGCCTCTAAAGTAGGTCTCGATCGTTTCGACTCGTCGCTCCGGCAACACATCGATGATTTCGCGTTTTTCCACATCCACGAGAATCGTTTGGAACTTCTGATCACCCGCATCACCTTTAAATTCATCGAGCGCGATCGCTCGTGGCAACACTTTTTGGACGGGCATCTCCCGCTGATCAAACATCCGTAGGAGTCGATTCGGATGGAGTCCACTCCACCGTGCCGCTTGAGTAAACGACATCTCCGAACAAAGCATGAGGGCATTCTGGGCCACCGACACCGTATGACGTTGATACCGATCCACGAACGAGAACCGCTCATAAAACGTATGCCCACAGGACCCACACCGATACCTTCGCTTTTTCACCACCAACGTGACCGCTTTCCCATTCATCCGCGATCCCTGGACGTTTTGGCTCCGATAGCTATGCACCCGTTTAGTCCGATGCTTACACTTCACACACGTTTGCCTTCTCACCCTCGTATGGAACTCAAACCAATAGCCGTTCTCACTTTCCCCTGAATCCCATAATTCCACATGCGCATCTTTAATCTCCAACCATTCTATGATAAAATGTGCTTGCACCTTGTCCCTCTCCTTGTCTCTTTTGTCCACTAACTTTAGAGTATCAAAGAGAGGGGCTTAGGTGCATTTTTTTTGCTTCTTTTTCCACCCTTGTTAAACCCTTTTTGGATGAACCCCCACCACCACATTTAGTATAGAGCCTGAAATTATGGAGCGACTCAGACACAAAGATGATAAGGTCACAACAGAAGTATATTTGCATGTCACAAAAAGCAGAAAGAAAGAGGCTGCTGATAAGTTCAGCAACCTCATGAAAAGCGTCAGAAATAATTAACTCGATTAAAATCCTGTCATTAGAGAAGATGGGTCGAGCAAAATGTTGCTGTATCAAGCTAATTTAAGGCTTGTTACATCATACCGCCCATTCCACCCATACCGCCCATTCCGCCCATGTCAGGAGCGCCGCCGCCTTCGTTTTCTTCAGGCTTATCAGCGACAACAGCTTCTGTAGTTAGGAACATGGCAGATACACTGGCTGCGTTTTGTAGTGCAGAGCGTGTAACCTTTGTCGGGTCAACGATTCCTGCTTCAATCATGTTCACCCATTCGCCAGTGGCAGCATTAAATCCGCGGCCAATGTCTTCACCTTTTAGGCGTTCAACGATAACAGAGCCTTCAAGACCTGCGTTTTGAGCGATTTGGCGAACTGGCTCTTCTAGAGCGCGTACGACGATGCTCACGCCAGTGGCTTCATCGCCTTCAGCTTGAACATTCTTCACCGCGTTAAGAATGTTGATTAGAGCCGTACCTCCGCCGGATACGAAGCCTTCTTCAACTCCAGCACGAGTTGAGTTTAGAGCGTCTTCGATGCGAAGCTTACGTTCTTTCATTTCTGTTTCTGTAGCAGCACCAACTTTAAGGACAGCTACTCCACCAGCAAGCTTAGCAAGACGTTCTTGCAGCTTTTCTTTGTCGAACTCAGAAGTGGTTTCCTCGACCTGAGCTCTAATTTGGTTAATGCGAGCAGCGATTTGATCGGATGCGCCGGCTCCTTCGACAATTGTCGTATTTTCTTTCGTAATGACTACTTTGTTCGCACGGCCAAGTTGATCGATGCTTGCGGATTTCAAGTCAAGACCTAGGTCTTCTGTAATGACTTCCCCGCCACTGAGAATAGCAATATCTTCAAGCATCGCCTTACGACGGTCACCGAAGCCAGGAGCTTTGACCGCTACTGCGTTGAATGTACCGCGAAGCTTGTTCACGACTAATGTCGCCAATGCCTCACCTTCAACATCTTCTGCGATGATTAAGATCGGTTTACCTTGCTGAACGACTTGCTCAAGGACTGGAAGAACCTCTTGGATGTTTGAGATTTTCTTGTCAGTAATTAAGATGTACGGATTATCAAGAACCGCTTCCATCTTGTCAGAGTCAGTTACCATGTATGGAGACGCATAGCCGCGGTCAAATTGCATACCTTCAACAACCTCAAGCTCAGTTGAGAAGCCTTTTGATTCCTCGATTGTAATGACGCCGTCGTTGCCGACACGCTCCATTGCTTCTGCGATGATTTCACCGATTTCGTTTTCGCCGGAAGAAATCGCAGCAACTTGAGAAATCTGATCTCTACCCTCAATAGGCTTAGAGATTTTTTTTCAGTTCTTCTACTGCAGCACTCGTTGCTTTTTCAATACCTTTGCGTACGCCCATAGGGTTTGCGCCTGAAGTAACGTTCTTCAAGCCTTCGCGAATCATTGCTTGCGCAAGGACAGTAGCCGTTGTAGTTCCGTCTCCGGCAATGTCATTTGTTTTGCTTGCTACTTCAGCTACGAGCTTCGCACCCATGTTTTCAAATGCATCCTCAAGCTCGATTTCTTTTGCGATAGTCACACCATCATTTGTAATTAAAGGAGAACCGAATTTCTTTTCTAAAACGACGTTTCGTCCTTTTGGTCCAAGCGTTACTTTTACCGCATCAGCAAGTGCATCGACACCGTTTAGCATCGAACGACGCGCGTCTTCACTGAACTTAATATCTTTTGCCATGAGTTCTCTACCTCCTGAATTTATCATTAATTGAGTGTCACTCAATCGATAGTCCGAGCTTTCGTTTCACAAATCTAAGGTAACATTCGCCTAGAATAACCTTTTACAAAACGTATTCTCAGTCGATAATCGCTAGAATATCACTTTCACGAAGGATCAAGTATTCTTTTCCATCGTACTTCACTTCTGTTCCAGCGTATTTTGAGAAAATGATTGCATCGCCTTCTTTTACTTCCGCCGCAATGCGTTCACCGTTATCCGTAACACGGCCAGTCCCTACAGAAATAACTTTACCTTCCTGTGGCTTTTCTTGGGCAGAGTCAGGTAAAACAATCCCGCTCGCTGTTTTTTTCCTCAGATTCAACTTGTTCGATGACAATACGATCACCTAATGGCTTTAACAAGGAAAACACCCTCCTTCAAAACTTTATGTAATGGTCTTATTAGCACTCGCACCTCTTGAGTGCTAACACAATTATTATAATAATCATATTAGGACAGTTTTGCAAGCTTTTTGCTACACTTTTTTTTGTCGTTTTTCCACTAATTTTGTTACCGATTTTTTCATAGAGTTTAACAAGTGGTTTCATCAGCATTACGCGTTTTGTTGCTTGGGCTCTATCTCTTAATCGTCCTGCTCTCTTTTATCGTAGGTCCTTCGTAAAAAATAAAACCAAGTCATCATCAACAAATACATGCGTTCCAGGAGAAACTTGTTTATTCTCATAGTGAATGCCATTCCCATCAGGATATAGCCTTTTTTCACATAGAGTCGCTGCGCTTTTCCGTAATCTTTATAAAGCCCGACGCCAATTCCAATCGTCAGATAGCCATTTTCCAGGCAAATTTGCTCAAATTTATCCAGCATAAGACTAGCAATCCCTTGCCTACGGTACAATGGAAAAACATTTAAGTCATTCACTTCAGGAATATTATTGTTTTGATAAAATGGATAATCCGACTCGATGATGAGATGAGCACATCCCGCAAGCTTCCCATCGGCATACGCGAGCAGCGTAAATCGTTTCTTCTCCTGATTTTCTTTAAAGCACTTTTCGAAATACTCTTCGTCACGCGTGATCCCATGCTGCTCAAAGGCCTTCTTGACCTCACTAATTAGTGGCTCTATATTTAACAGCTTTACTTCAATATTCACTTTTGTTCCGCCTCCAACCATGAATGGGCAAATATAAACGTTTCTAGTTAAAGGTCCACTCGCTTTGACCTTCTTATTGTCGTCGATCATATTATTCCATACAAAACGAAAGATTCCTCCCCGCCAATTCTTTATTTTCTAGCTCCGGCAACAAAGGGGGGGTTCTTGCCTGTAATTTTAGGTCAGCTGTGGTAAAATAATATCGATAACAATATCACAGGTCAGGTTAAAAAGAGCCGATAAATGAACCCGTTTTCCAACTCAGCAATATTATATTGAAGCATTAGTCAAAATGGCTACTTCCCGGTTTCTATACGATTGAAAGGAATTGTTGCCGGTCACAGTTGGAAAACAAGCTGAAGGAAGCAGCGGAGCTATATATCCGGCCTTCGGCACTGCTCAAGGAGGGGTGCCTTGACGCACTCTCCTATATTTGTACGAACGGAATAATGGCATGAAGCTAGAGCGTCCTTCTCCAAGCTTCATGCCATAGCCAGACTTAATGAACCCTTAATAAAGGAGATAATCTATTGAATATTCGCTATTGGTGGATTGTAATTACTTATATCCTAGTCCAGTTTTCTGTACTACTCGGTGTGCCCCTTCTTCTTAGTCTCGGTGTTTCTCGTACACAAGCTTTCGGGATTTGGAGTATTTTCAGCTTCACAATAGGCCTGGTCATTATATTAATCCTTCTCATCCCGGATATCCGTGAACGACACTTAGTACGGGGACGCTCGACTCGGGGAGAGGCGATCCGCTGGTCCTTGATCGGGATTGCGCTCGTTTTTGGGGCGCAATACGCAGCCGCTCTCATTGAATCCGTTGTTTTAGGTATTGAACCCGGATCACAAAATACGCAGGATATTGTTGAAATTGCCAAAGCTTTTCCTGCTTTTATTTTAATTGTATCGATTATTGGACCGATTCTTGAAGAAATCGTGTTTCGGAAGGTTCTTTTTGGGGCACTCTATAAACGCTTTAATTTTGGGATCGCGGCACTTGTTAGCTCACTCATCTTTGCTGTTGTGCATATGGATTTTATTCATTTGCTCATTTATACAGCGATGGGATTTGCTTTTGCTTTTCTTTATGTTAAAACGAAACGTATTATCGTGCCGATTATTGCACACGTATCGATTAATTTATTTGTCGCTGTCGTACAGGTTGTTTTTGCCGACCAGCTAGAAGAAATGATCGAGAATCTTGAACAAACAGCATCAATTATCTTTGGAGGAATTTTATGAGGGTTGCACCCATTACGATGGCGCTATTTTATTTTTTTATTTGGCGTATTACTTGTTTATTTGGCGATTTTGAATGTGAACACGTCTGGATGGAATTTTTGGACTTATTTAATAATCGCCTTTGCCGCTATGGATTTCTTGATGGTTTTTCGCATCCTCTCTTTACGAAAAATCATTAAGAAAATGCAGGATGAACAAAGAAAAAAAAGATGACTAATTAAATAGAATTATCCGGGGGAGCTTGAAGCTTAATTCAAGCTCCCCCGGATCCGTAAGCGTAATAGTTTTCCCTACCTCAAGTACCTCTTCCTATAATAATTCAAAACGAGATTCTGTTATTAGCGAAGCTAGTGATTTTTCTTTAACAATACGGCAATATTTCTAGCGGTATTTTCAAGATAATCCAACCCGTTCTCCATTGCTTCCGCAAGCGGAATAGCCCCCGGAACTAAAGAGAAAGCGGCATCGATCCCGTGCTGATGAATAATTTCATAGCCCGGAGAAAGCCACCTGCAATCGCAATGACCAAGCTATTTTCTTTTTTTCGCTGCTTTTGCAACACCGATTGGCGTTTTGCCGAAAATGGTTTGCTGATCAAGCCTGCCCTCTCCGGTAATCACCAGCTCCGCTCCTTTAATTCGCGTCGCAAAGTCGACAGCTTCCAAGACTAACTGCACTCCTGAATCCAGTTTCCCATTTAAAAATGCCAATATCCCTGCTCCTAATCCACCTGCGGCTCCAGCACCGGCAACCGAGCGTACTTCAATGCCAAGCTGCTCCCAAATGTACTTTCCATAGTGAGCCAGACATCGATCCAGCTCTTCAATCATCTCAGCTGAAGCTCCTTTTTGTGGTCCATAAACCGATGATGCTCCTGTCTCACCGAGCAAAGGATTATCGACATCGCACGCCACCTTGATCTCGACTTCCTTCAGCCGTGGGTGCATTTCGTCCACATGAATCGATGCCAATTGAGAAAGGGCTCCGCCACCGAAGGCAATTGCCTCACCTTTGTTATTGACAAGCCTTGCACCAAGTGCTTGTGCCATCCCGGCACCACCGTCATTTGTGGCGCTACCACCAAGGCCTAGCACAATTTTCTCCACACCTTGCTCAAGAGCAGCAGCGATTAGCTGTCCAGTCCCAAAGGATGTTGTCTGCAATGGATTGCGCTCGTGCGGGGCAACAAGATGTAAGCCAGAAGCAGCGGCCATTTCGATAATCGCTACCTTTCGATTGCCAGACAATCCATACACAGCTTCAATTTCGCGACCAAGAGGGTCAAGTACTTTAACGGTCTGAAGGCTGCCATTTAAAGCAGCAGTGACCGATTGGACAGTTCCTTCGCCACCATCAGCCATCGGGATTTTTTCGTATTTCGTCTCGGGAAAAACAGCTCGAAATCCCCTTTCTATTGCTTCGGCTGCCTGAAGGGCGCTAAAGCTTTCTTTAAATGAATCCGGAGCAATGACAATTTTCTTCATTTACTGTAACCTCCATCGAATATTAACTAGCATGCCGAAGCATATGACGTAACGATAGCCAAGCCTTCGCCAAAGCAAGCCCTACTAAAATGCTCGTAAAGGAAAAAGCACGCCATGCCTCTGGAAAAATGGAATTGAGCAAGAGTAGAAGGCCACCTATGACAAAGGCATAGCCCATTTTCCTAGTCAGCTTCCGTTCTTGTTCCATGCTTTCTTCTGTTTCCACCTTTGCAAAGAGCGTATTATGTTGGCCGAGCTTCGGCAAAACGTTACCGATTGCTAAGTAAAGCAAGCCGACTAAACATGAGACGAGGGCAAACACTTCATCGATCCACTTTAATCCGAAAGCAATGAGAACGAGCTGTATCGCAAGTACAAAGAAAAAGAGATTCGTCTGAATGATTGTGAAAACAGCCCTCGTTCGTTTTGCTTGTATTCGACGTACAGTTAAAAAAAAGGATAGTAAGTATAATCAATAAAGCTGGAAATAATAGTAAAACAGTGAGACTTGAAGCACTTTGTATCACTTCACCTAATGAATTCCAGCCTATAACGATTTCAGCCGGAAGTAACGGATAAGCCACCATACTTAATACTCCACTTACCAAAATGCACAACAAGGCCAATATGTTTGTTCTCAATGTTTATCCTCCTTCATTTCAATCCTGACAGCCAGGCCATCACATCCTGGAAAACAGTCGTATTCAGACTGTAAATGACATGCTGCCCTTTCTTCTCTCGATACACTAAGTCAGCTTGATATAATATTTTTAGGTGATTGGAAATACTAGGCTTCGTCATTTGAAATCGTTCGGCGATTTCTCCTGCAGTCATTGAATGCTTTCGCAGCAGGCTCAAGATTTCGCGGCGACTTGGGTCAGATAAAGCTTTAAATGTATCATTTAAACTCAATTCTCGGCCTCCAATACGATATTTAGTTAATTAACTAAATACTAAACAATTGAATCGTTATTGTCAATAGGTGAAAAAAGAGTGAATACTTTAAAGCAGCACGCCTTTTTCACCTATTTGAATACCGTATCGCTTATGGTTAGGCCTACCTTATGAATTATAAAGGAGAATCCTGTTTGTTCGATGGAAGCTTTTCCAAAATTTTTTTTCTGTATTAGTACGTGATTGGTCAGAAGTTAAACTAATCAAGTCTTTTACATTCTGTTCAGATATAAATTGCTTTGGACTGTTATCGAGCCATTGCATTAACTTTTCTTGCGAATTCAACCGCTGTTTAAGCTCATATTCCTCATAGGACAGGATCCCAAAATCACCCGGATCCTGGACGTTGGAGTTTTCTTTACTTTCCTTTGTCAACAAGGACTTACCTTGAATCAGTTCATACCAATTACTTTCAATATGGCTGTCATTTTGCTTCGCAGCAACACGTTCAATATAATCGATGACAGGCTGTTCAGGGCTTAGAGGCTCTGTAAACAATTGAGGATCAAAACGACTTTCTTCACTAAAAACTAATGGACTAGGGACAGGGCTTGCATTTGCATTATCTTGCGCATCGCAAGCAATCAGAAAGCACACGCATGTGATACAAACGGCCATTAGCAGGTTTTTCATCCCAATATCCCCCATTTTGATAATTTCAAAAGGCACAGCAACTTTGACTATTCTATTCCCTTAAAAAGGGGCAGTAAAACTAATTTATTCAAAAAAAATCAAATATATTTTAAAATTGTTGACAAATGTGTGACAAATGTGTGATTCGTTCGTAAATTATTTACTTCAACACGAACAGTATAAATCCTCCGAAAACATCGATGGTACATATTTATGACTCCACTCATCGAAAAGTGAAACAAATCAGCGCTGAAATTCACAGTTCTCACTAGTATTCATTTCTAGCCATCCTTACGGGAACTTAACTAACAAATCGGTCGTCCTAATGAACGACCGATTTCCCTGCCTTTAGCATACTTCTTTTATTTCACGGTTCTCGAACGATTCTGACTGAGGGTCTTTCTTTACGAGCCCCTTCAGGTAAGGAAGGACCCAGCGGTCTCCTCCGTACCGTCCTGCATTAACGCCGGCTGCAATAATAAACATTGAAATCATAATCATCCACGGATTAGTAGATATAGTTCCCGCAAATAAGAATGATAAATTCATCACGATACCGAAAAAGGCGGCTACAGAAGTGAAAACTCCTAGTAGTAAACCTAAGCCGACTAGTATCTCCCCCCAAGCGACCAAATGACTAAACGCGCCTTCATAAGGGATAGCTACATGTTGTAGAAAAGCAGTGTACAGCGGATAAACGACTTCATCACCTTTCATTACCGGGTTCGCCACGGCACCTTGTAAAAACCCTCCAGCTGAAAAGCCACCAATTACCTTCCCCCACCCAGAGGTTAACCAAATCCAGCCAAGATACATTCGCAAAAACACCATAATTGCCGCTACTATTTTACTCTCTCTTAAAAATTTTCCAAACATCTCCTCATCCTCCTCCTATCCTCTTATGTGAAATATTCACTCTCTATAATTTGTGAAATATTTCACATATTTTCTACTTTCATTATAATACGATCGCTACTTTTTGACTAGGTATTTTTTATTCTGTTCATATATTGTTCAATATTTCACAAAGAAAGTTGCATATCGCTTTAGTCATAAAATGCACGGATCCGCTTTTTGTAGTTTATCCACATAAATATGTTCTTTCTCCACCTGTCCAGCGACTTCACTCACCGAACGACTGCTCTGGTCCCCGATATGAAAAACAGGTGCCGGACTCAAAAGTCCTGCACCTGTATAATTTCATTCATCATTCCTGCTCGCTTTATCCCTTTCTTCCTCCGCTTTTTGTACTTTTCGATACGTGAACCTAGATACACCAATGCTGAACTCATAGAGAAGCAATAAAGGTACAGTGACCATTAAGTGCGATATCAACTCAGGTGGGGTTATCAACCCTGCGATAACGAGAAGCACAAAATACGAATACTTCCTAATTTTCGCCAAAAAGGCGGGCGTGACTAATCCTAGTCGAGTCAAAAACATGACGACGACTGGAAGCTGAAACAAAAGGCCGAAGGCAACGTTATTTGGAACAGAAAAGAAAAGTATTCGTTTATCCCGTACTGCTCGGTAATATTTAATCGTTGCGCCAAATCACCCATAAAACTAATAATAAACGGAAATAGGATAAAATAGGCGAATGAAAGCCCCGCCAAAAATAGCAGGAAGGCGACCGGAATATAAGCGAGCGTCGCCCTTCGCTCATTTAGATGCAGTCCCGGACTGACAAAAGCCAGAGCTGATAAAGAATCACCGGGAAAATAATAATGAGGGCTATCGTGAACGCAAAGGTCATAAATATTTTGAGAGGATCCGTCATTTTAAACGCGTTCATCGGCAGTTCTGCTGCCGTCGGCGTGCTTTGCAAATAAGCAATCACGGGTGGGGCTAAAAACAGACCGCCGATGAGCGCGATGGTGAAAAAGACGAAGACGATAATGAGCCTGCGTCTTAATTCAACAACATGATCGAACATGGACATATCGAGCGATTTCATCGTCAAGAATCCTTCCTAAATTACACGTTGTCCTGATTCGCTTTTTTTCTTATTATCGTCTTCATCGTCTGCCAATCCTTTAGTCGCTGACTTGAATTCGCGCAGCTATTCCCGGCAGCTTTACCAAGCTCAGGCAATTTCTTTGGTCCGAATATCAAAAGCGCGACCAACGCGATTAAAATAATGCTTCCTGGTCCTAAGTTCATCGTCTTACCTCCTCAAAATAAATTATAGTGGATAATGCTTTAAAAAAATAGACGAGTGCCTGTAATTCAACGGACAAATCAATATGATGGACGCGAACCGAATCAGGGACAGACAAACGCGCTGGCGTAAAGTTTAAGATACCCTTAATTCCAGCATCTACAAGCTGATTGGCGATCTTTTGGGCAGCGGCTGCCGGGACGGTTAAAATCGCTACCGTCACTTCTGGCGAAATGGCTGTTTGCAAATCACTCAAATGATAAATCTGAACACCGCTTATCTCTTGTCCAATTTTTGCTTTGTCAACATCGAAAGCCATGACAATTCGTGTATTATTGTTTTTTTGAAAAATTATAATGGAGTAGGGCCGTCCCTAAGTTACCGACTCCAACAAGCAATACCTTCGTCAATTCATCCTGATCCAATGTTTTACGAAAAAAAGACAGCAAGTAATTGACGTTATAGCCGTATCCTTTTTTTTCCTAGAGCACCGAAATAGGAGAAATCACGCCGGATCGTCGCTGAATCTACTTTCACTGCTTCGCTAAGCTCTGTTGAAGACACACGCTGTTTCCCAGAGGCATGCAGATTTTCAAGAAATCGATAATACAATGGCAAGCGCTTTGCCGTCGCTTGAGGAATCTTAGGTTCTTCTGATTTCATTATCTGCCTCCTTCCTCCCTAGCTTCGCCCAGGCAGACGAAACGTAATCCTATTGTACACTATTTTTCCCGCGTTGTGGCTGTTTATATAATTGTTCAATAAGTTGTTGAATGCCCATGAATACGATACACTAGCAGGAACTGAGTATAGCTATTCCCGATTGTTTGGGATAGGCTCAGACGAAAGTGCATCATTTATTTTTATACGTCAGGAAGGATAGTCTATGATCGTCTTACAATGTGTAAATGTATCAAAGTCATTTGGTGCTGACATAATCTTATCAAATATCAAGCTAGAAATTCAACTTGGAGATCGAGTTGCCCTCGTCGGCCGCAATGGTGCCGGTAAATCGACACTGTTAAAAATAATCGCAGGACAGATCTCATACGATGAAGGAGAAATCATTCGCCCACAGACGACAACGCTCGGTTACCTTGCCCAAAACGGCGGATTGGAATCAGACCTCTCCATCTGGGAAGAAATGTTGACAGTGTTTCAGCCGTTAATCGAGATGGAAGCACGGCTCCGCCGCATGGAAGCTGACATGTCCGATCCTGCTTTGCTTGCTAACGAGACCGCCTATCAGAAACTCTTGAAGGAATACGATGAGCGGCAGGTCGCCTTTAAGGATCGAGGTGGCTATCAATATGAAGCCGATATCCGCAATGTGCTATCCGGACTGAATTTCGACTCCTTCGATTACAGCGCGAAAATATCCTCGCTCAGCGGAGGCCAAAAAACACGGTTGGCCCTAGGGAAGCTTTTGCTGAGGAAGCCCGATATATTAATTCTTGATGAGCCGACAAACCATCTTGATATTGAAACGTTAACATGGCTAGAACAATTTTTATCAGGCTATCCAGGTGCTCTCGTCATCGTATCCCATGACCGTTATTTTCTCGATAAGCTCGTCACAGGAGTCGTGGAGATCTCACGGACAAAATCAACGAAGTATACTGGCAATTACAGTGCCTACCTTGCGGAAAAAGCGAAGCGGTACCAGCTTGAGCTGAAGCAATTTGAAAAACAACAGGAGCAGGTTAAAAAGCTGGAAGACTTTGTTCAGCGGAATATCGCCCGCGCGTCAACGACAAAGCGGGCGCAAAGCCGAAGAAAGCAGCTGGAAAAAAAATGACAATGCTTGATAGACCGCCGGGAAAGAGAAATCGGCTGACTTCAGCTTTGAGATTGAACGGCAAAGCGGCAATGAGGTGCTAAGAGTGGCCGAACTTGAATTTTCATACGAAACGGCACGTATTTTTACGAACTTGAGACTTGACATTGATCGCGGGGAAAGCGTTGCTTTAATTGGACCTAATGGCGCCGGCAAATCGACTTTGCTTAAAGTCATTTCGGAGCAATACAAGAGTTCAAAAGGCACTGTTCGCTACGGTAGCAATGTCACCGTTGGCTATTACGATCAAGAGCA
>BAXO01000046.1 GCA_001310555.1 Bacillus sp. JCM 19058 | reverse complement strand
CTATTAAAGAGCCTCTTATATCAAGAATGACACCAGGTGTAGCAGGGGTTACTTGGTTATTCGATCCAGCTGTTTTGGTAGATGATAATGAAAGGGCATACATTTATTTCGGGGGCGGTGTACCAGAAGGGCGATATGAGATGCCTAATACTGCAAGAGTTATGGAGTTAGGAGAGGATATGATTAGTGTAAAGGGAGAAGCTACCCCGATCCCAGCTCCGTTTATGTTTGAAGATGCCGGAATAAATAAGTTTAACGGGATGTATTATTTTTCTTATTGCTCTAATTTTTATAACGGAGAACGTCCAGAGGGAAGTCCTGGTGCAGGGGAAATTGCTTACATGACTAGTCATACACCGCTGGGCCCATGGACATATAAAAAGACGATATTAAAAAATCCTGCATTTTTCTTTAATGTTGGAGGGAATAATCATCATGCTATGTTCCAGTTTAAAGACCATTGGTATATGGCTTATCACGCTCAAACTTTGTCGAAAGCAATGGGTGTTCCAAAAGGTTACCGTTCAACTCATATAAATAAGGTTCGATTTAATGATAATGGTTCAATCAAGAAATTGAAGCAGATATGGTTGGAGTAGAGCAGACTCATACTTATTCTCCTATGGATTTTATGGAGAGTACAGCATTTGCTTGGAGCGCTGGAATTAATCAATTGAATTTTGAACAAAAGGGTGAAGAGAAGAGAGTTATATCGATTAAAAATGGTAGTTGGTTTGCTCTATCATCAGTTGACTTTAGTAATAATATAACAAAATTTACTGCATCTGTATTAAGTGAATGTGAAAATCTAGTGATTGAATTAAGAGAAAATACAACAGATGGAATACTGATTGATTCAATGAAAGTTCCTGTTACTAAAAATCATGAATGGACTCAGATTACTATGAAAGTAGAAAATATGACAGGTATTCATGACTTATATGTCATGATAAAGGGGAATAACTCTCACGAAGAATTATTGCTTGAGAATTATTCGATTCATTCAATTACTATGAAAAATTAACAGTTGTTAATAGAGAAAAGTAAAGAGGGGTATTCCGAGTTCAATCAATTTAGTAGAGGGAAAACCCTTCTTTTTTAAAGGTAAGAAAGCATAAAATTTAGCTTGAATGATTTCTCATTCAAGGATAGCCCCCGTCCAGCGCAGGGCGCCCAGCAACGAGCCAACTTCCTTCGCCTCTGTCCGATTCGTACAGATGGGGTGTGGCAGGGGGTCTTTCCTGCTTTTTCTTTCAAGATAGGATTTGGTGCATGATTGGTTTGGTACTTTGGTGGGCAAGCCGTATTTCTGATCAGGTATCGTTAGGAACATTAATGGTGTTTATTGCTTATCTAGAAAATGAAGTTATCAAAATCCATGATTTCATGGGATTTTTGATACTTAAGATGAGAATGGTTCTGAGATTAGCTAGCTGTTCATTAACTCAAATTTCTTACGGTATTCGGAAGCGCTTACACCAATGTGCAATTTAAATTTCTTATAAAACCAATCTAAATCTGTATATCCTATTTCATTAGCAATTTCATAAATCTTCATGTTAGTATGGTCAAGTAAGAATTTTGCTTTTTCCATTCTTCGATCAAGTAAATATTGATTAAAAGTCATATTTTCATGATTTTTAAATTTTTGACCTAAATAGGAGCAATTGTAATGAAGGTTATCTGAAATTTCTTTTAGTGTAATATTTTCATTAATCGATCGTTCCACATATTCTTTTATTTCATCTATGATATTGGTTACATTCCTGCGCGATACTATTTTTCGTATATTTGTTCTCATATGCGTACGGTTAAGGCTTTCTAAATTTCTTTTGAGCATAAGGATGCTTGTGACTAAATCACTATAACGAAGGGGCTCAACCAAATAATCAGTAATCTGAAGGTTGATTATTTTTTTCACAAAGTTAAAATCTCTTCTACCACCAAACAGTAAAATGGGAACCTGGCTTTTAATTCTAATACGTTCACAAAGCTTGATTCCTTTCTCATTTAATGGGGATAAGTTAATAAAAATAACCGCATAATGATTCTTTTGGTAAAGGGTTAGTGCCTGTTTGGTTGTCTTAGCCTGATCTTTTAATTTAAAGCCGAAGTGGTCCCAGTAGATAGTATTGTTTAAATGTGTTCGTAACTGTTTGTCGGGATCAACTAGCAAAACTTCGTACATTTAAAAGCTCCCCTTTCAAATTAATTATCTGTATATTATAAATATTAGAAAATATACTTTGCTAATTTCATTGTATAAAAAGACTACATGATAAAAAAAACGTGCTTATTTTTATATTTCTCACAAAAATTTATTGTTTTCTAAACGAAAAGAGCAAACGAATAGATGTAATCGTTGCTCATTTAGAAATTATCAACTTTTGGGTCATCCAGAATAAAAGTATGACCACCACTTTTATAAAACGGAAAACGTTAGAAAAGGAGTGATTTTTGCAATTATTAATTTATAAACCTTTTTTTATTTGATTTGAAAAATCCTCTAAAGAAGTCTTACCGATGCGCCTAGCGGACGAAAAGATGAGGAGATTTCCTTAGGTTCAAAGAGGCAGGGCAAAAATCCATTAGCTCAGGCAATTTAATTCTGAGCTTCCCCACAGGACGCAGAGCATAATGATCATTCACTACATTCGAAGCACTGCATTTCTGTACTCATATAAAAATGTGTACTCTTTTAGAAAACACACATTATTCGGTTTTTTTTCATTAATCCACCTATTCTAAAAGTGGCTTGTTAATTAGAAAAGTAGAATTAGACAGGTGTTAAAACTAATCTCTCACAGGTTGTTTCATAATTAATGAAAGCGCTATATTATGGTTAGTCATTTGCATTATACAATTTATTTAAGGGGGATATTAATGAATAGGTCGATTGTTCTTGTTCTTAGTTTCTTTTTAATTTTACTAGTAGCATGTGGAAATGAAACGACTGATACTGAGCCAGAAAAAGAAATAGAAGGCAGTACAGAAGAAGATGATGATGATGATGCAGTGGATGACGTAGATAATGGAGTAAGTCGCACACCAGAAATGGATTTTGATTTAGAAGGTCGAACGATTAAAGTCGTTTCTTGGTGGGATATGACAATTGATGAAGATAATCCAGATAGTATTAAAAGAAAAAAAAGAATCTAGAAGAATTAATGGAGAAGCATAATTTTGAAATTGAATATGTGGCCATAGATTATGGAGAGTATCAAGAAAGAGTAACGGCTTCATTATTAGCTGGAGAGGCGATTGGTGATATTGTCCGCTTAGGAAAAACCTATACAATACCATCGTTGGTTAAACAGGATTTATTATGGCCAATCGATGAGTTTACGCAAAACGAGAATGCTTTTAACCAAGCTGTAACAAGTGATTTATACACATTCGAAGATCGTGGCTATGGCTTTACGGAGGATCGCACTAATATTGTCCAAGGAATCTTTTATAACCGAACACTAATGAATGAATTAGGTATAAAGTCACTTCAGGAATATGTAGATGACGATAATTGGAATTGGGACACTTTTATAGATGTGGCGCTTGAAGCCAATCAAGATACGAACAATGATGGAAGTATTGATACGTGGGGCTTAGCTAATCGAGGGATGCTAGAACGAGTATTAGCGTCTAATAATGCATCACTAACCGTCGATGATCAAGAAAATCTTGATGATCCAGCTACTGTAGAGGCATTAAATTTTGTATCAAGAATGGTTAGTGAGCAGGTTTCGCGCCCAACAGAGGGAGGAGATTGGACAGAGCCAAGCCAATTTTTCAGGCAAGGAAATACTTTAATGTATGCAGGAGCCTTTATGAATTTGGGGGATTCCAAACGGATATGCCTGAGTACGATCTAGGGTTTGTGCCATTTCCAAAAGGACCAAGTGTGACAGAGTATTATACGTATGAAGCATTATTTCAGGCTTTAACGATTCCAAAAAGCGTCGAAAATCCAAAACAACTTCTATATATTTGGGAAAAAAATTAATGATATAGATTCCATTTATGACTATCCTGGCCAAGCTAGCTATGAGTCTAACTTTGCCAATGAGGAAGACATAGAAAATGCAAGAATGGCCTCTGAAAATTTGCTTGTATTAGATCATTTTACCTTCCCTAATTTAGATTATTATGGCTTGGAAGCTGAATTGCTAGAGGTACATCTGTGTCGACAGTTGTTGAAATGTATAAAGATTCCTATCAAGCAGCCATTGATGAGGTTTATCAATAGAATGAATAGTGATTAAAAAGGCGTAGCTACTGATGGAAACCGTCTAGGCGTAAAAAGGTAGGTTGCTCTTCTTCTACTATAACCCCCCTCCATATTGAAGTCAGTAAGTACTTTGAGTGGAGGGGAATAACGAGTCATTTGTAATAACTTAGTGTACACGGGTGCATGAATGATTAATCTCGTTATATAAGAAATAAAAAGGGAGAGTAGGTTATAAAATGTGCAAGCTGAAGGAGGGAGAAAATTGTACATATTGAGGAATAAATATGTACGTATCCTTATCACAATTGTGATACTGCTTTCTTCACTAACGATCCTACATTCTATTAATTCTGGAAAGCTCATATCTGATCATGCAATGGCTGAATTTACAGCTGCTATCAATGATACAAATGAAGAAAGCTATGAACATTATTTAGATTTGTATGGTTCAGTTAAGAAGCCAGATAAAACGATCAGAATTCAGGGAGAGGATTATAAAGAGAGTGAAGACGAAGAATTTGGAGTTGTTGAAGGCTTCGAAGGTTTAGAAGGAGCAGCGGTCGTTACTCCAGAACAAGGGTCCATTACTTGGGATGTTCCAATTGAGGAAGCGGGACTTTACAATATAAGGATTCATTACTATCCAATGGAAGGGAAATCGTCAGCAATTGAGCGAGAGGTACAAATAAATGGTGAAGTGCCTTTCGATGGTGCCGATTTTCTTCTATTTGATCGTGTGTGGGGCAATGAAAGTGATCAAATTATAAGAGACAATCGTGACAATGAATTACGACCAAGGCAGGTTGAACAATCAGAATGGTTAACAAGCCCTTTTATTGATAGTAACGGTTATTTTAATGAGCCCTATTACTTTCATTTTGAAGAAGGGATTCAGGAAATTACTTTGATTTCAAAACGAGAGCCAATGGTCATTGATTATATCGAGTTATACCAGCAAGTACTAGCAAAAACGTATGATGAGGTAAAGCAGGAGTATGAAGAAGCGGGAATTGAAGAAACCGAAGGACAGTTAATAAAAGTTCAAGCAGAAGATGCTGTAAGGAAGTCATCCCCTACATTATTTCCTTTAGCTGACCGTTCCAGCCCCACAGTAGAGCCCTATCATGTTTCCAAGCTAAGAATTAATACAATCGGTGGAGTGAATTGGAAGCAGCCTGGTCAGTGGATAGAATGGGAAGTTGAAGTTAAGGAGGAAGGCCTTTATCAAATTGGTTTGAAGAGAAAACAGGATTTATTGCGTGGCGTTTATTCAACCAGAAATTTAACAATAAATGGTAAACAACCATTTCAGGAAATGAATTTAATTCGGTTTAATTACAATTTAAGTTGGCAAACAGATGTCTTAGGAACAGAAGAGGAGCCGTATTTATTTCATTTAAAGGAAGGGACTAACCAAATTAGAATGATGGTAACTTTGGGTGACATTGCTCCTTTATTAAGAACGATAGAATCAAGTGTTCTTGAATTGAATGAAATGTATAGAAAGATTTTAATGATTACATCTAATACACCGGATCCTCTTAGAGATTATCAGCTAGAGAGAAGAATTCCAGACATGCTTGATGTTTTCAATGAGCAGGCAGAAACGATTAGAAGTGTCGCCGATTATTTAGAGGCTACTACAGGTGAAAGAAGTGATAAAGTAGCTGTCCTTCATTCTACTGTTGTTCAATTGGAGGATATGGTTAAAAATCCACACACGATCGCTCGGAGGCTAGATACTTATAAATTAAATGTAGGTGGTTTAGGTACGTGGTTACAAACCGTTCGTGAACAGCCACTTACATTGGATTATTTAATGATCTCGTCTCCTGGTGAAGAATTACCAAGAGCGGAGGCAAATCTATTCGAAAGAACCAAGCATGAAGTGGGTGCATTTTTTGCTTCATATACAGAAGATTATGACAGTATTGGGAATACGGATACCCTCGATGATTCGATTACAGTGTGGATCACAACCGGTCGAGACCAAGCGCAAATTTTAAAAGCGTTAATAGATGATACCTTCACTTCTGAAACAGGTATATCCGTTAATGTAAGACTTGTTCCGGCTAATATTTTATTACCTGCCACTTTAGCAAATGAAGGGCCAGATGTTGCTTTGCAGATTGGTGAAGATGTTCCTGTAAACTATGCGATGCGTAACGCAACAGCTGATTTATCAGATTTTAGTGATTTTAATGATGTCAAGCAGCGTTTCCGTGAAAGTGCGATTCTTCCCTATCGTTTTAATGATGGAGTCTTTGCATTGCCTGAGACACAAATGTTTCCTGTTTTATTTTATCGTAAGGATATTTTGGAGGAATTAAATTTAGAGGTTCCAGAAACATGGGAAGATGTGTACAGCATGATTTCTGTCTTACAAAGAAATAATTTAGAATTTTACTTACAAATAGACGATCCAATGGCTGAAGGGAATACAGTGATTGGACCTAACCCTGCATTTAGCATGCTCCTTTACCAAAATAATGGTGAGTTCTATCAAGAAGATCATAAAGCAAGTGCACTAGATTCTGAAATTTCAATCGATGCCTTTAATCAATGGACACAATTTTATACTAATTATAAATTTCCGTTAATGGCCGACTTTCCGAACCGATTTAGAGTAGGGGAGATGCCGATTGGGATTGCCGACTATGCGACATACAATATGCTTTCTGTACTAGCTCCAGAAATTAGAGGGTTGTGGGAATTTACATTAGTACCTGGAACTGAATTAGACAATGGACAAATTAGTCATAATGTCTCTAGTTCTACAACAGCTGTTGTGATATTTGAAAATTCAGTGAAAAAGAATGAATCCTGGGAATTTCTAAAATGGTGGACTGAAAGGGAAACACAAATTTCTTTTGGTAGAGAAATGGAAAGTTTACTAGGGGAAGCGGCTCGCTACCCTACTGCTAATATAGAAGCGTTAGAAGAGTTGCCATGGCCGGTAGAAGATTATCAGAATTTAGAAACGCAATGGCAATGGGTTCAAGGTATCCCACAAGTTCCAGGAGGTTATTTTACTGGAAGACATTTAGATAATGCTTTTAGAAAAGTCGTCAATGCGAATGAAAATCCACGTGAAGCATTAGCCGATTATATTCGTTACATTAATGATGAAATTGAAATTAAACGAAATGAATTTAATTTACCCTAATAGGATAGGAGGTGAGAATGATGGCAACAAGGACCATAGAACAACCAGCGAAAGAGGTAATCTATCCGATTAAGGAATCAAAATTTAGTAAATTAAAAAGGGAGTTAGTAAGAGGAAAACACTATTATATTTTAATGGCTCCTTATATGATTATCTTCACACTATTTACGATTGTACCGGTAATGGTTTCATTGATTCTTAGCTTCTTTTCATTCAACATGTTGGAGCTTCCGACTTTTGTTGGTTGGGAAAATTACTCAAGACTATTTTTAAATGACGATATTTTTATGATTTCTTTAAAGAATACGCTTATATTTGCTGCTATTACAGGGCCAATTAGTTATATTGCATGCTTTTTGTTCGCTTGGATTATTAATGAACTTTCTCCTAAAGTACGAGCGTTTATGACAGTCATCTTTTATGCACCATCTATTTCAGGGAATGTATTTTTTTATTTGGTTGATTATTTTTTTCTGGAGATACGTATGGATACCTTAATGGGTTTCTCATGCAGACTGGATTGCTATTAGAACCTATTCAGTGGCTAAGAGATGAACAATATGTGTTATGGGTAGTTATTTTAGTGCAGCTTTGGTTAAGTTTAGGAACGAGTTTCTTAGTCTTTATTGCAGGATTACAAACAATTGACCGTTCATTGGTAGAAGCTGGGGCGATGGATGGAATTAAAAATAGGTGGCAAGAGCTTTGGTTTATTACTTTGCCATCCATGAAACCCCAGTTACTACTAGGCTCTGTTTTACAAATAACAATGGCCTTTGCAGTAGCTGATATTTCGATGGCGCTTGCAGGTTTTCCTAGTGTAAACTACGCTGCCCATACAGTAGTTACACATTTAATTGACTACGGTACCATCCGATTTGAAATGGGCTATGCATCAGCGATTGCGACCATTCTATTTATTATTATGGTTAGTACAAATTTATTTGTACAAAAAGTGCTGAGAAAGGTAGGGACTTAACGATGGCTCTTAAAGGTAAAAAACAATTTATTATAAAAAAGAAGCTGAATCGTTCCTTACCTGTTACGATCATGCTGTTTATGCTACTTGCGATTTTTGGGGTTTTTATGGCTATCCCATTAGTCTATGCGATTAATAATGCGTTTAAGCCATTGGATGAATTATTTATCTTCCCACCTAGATTTTTTTTGTGAGAAATCCAACATTAGATAATTTCTTTGATTTAGTAGCTGTTATGGGAGACTCATGGGTCCCTTTATCACGTTACTTTGCTAATACCGTTATTATTACCTTATTTGGAACAGTTGGGCACATTATTTTAGCATCAATGGCCGCTTATCCATTAGCAAAATATAAGTTTCCTGGTTCTAAAATGATCTTTTCCATTGTTGTGCTATCACTTATGTTTTCTCCACATGTAACCGCTATCCCTAATTATATGGTGATGTCGTTGCTTGGTTGGATAGATTCGCACGCTTCTCTTATTATACCCGCACTTGCATTCCCTTTAGGGCTGTTCATTATGAAACAATTTATGGAGCAGCTTCCAGATTCGATGCTAGAAGCGGCAAAAATTGATGGAGCAAGTGAGTATCGAATTTTTTGGACGATTGTAATGCCTAATGTAAGACCAGCTTGGTTAACATTATTAATCTTACAATTTCCAATTTTATGGGGAACGAATGGTGGAGATTTTGTCTATAGTGAAGAATTAAAGACTTTAAATTATGCCTTAGAGCAAATTACTTTAGGAGGAATCGCACGGGCTGGAGTAGGAGCAGCAGTTGCCTTAATTTTAATGATCGTTCCAATTACACTGTTTATCATTTCTCAAAGTAAAGTTATTCAGACTATGTCTACTTCTGGTATGAAAGATTAAAAGGAAGGGAGGTGTATTCAATATTGAGGAGTTTAAAGAAAATAGTTGGTTCTCTTCTTGCCGTCATGGTTCTTTGGATAAGTGTGGGTGAAACGAATGTCAAGGCGCATAATCCTCCTTCCTATAATTATTCATTTTGGGGAGAGTCTGTTCCAGCACCAGTAGCCTATGAAGCGATTAAATTAATAGACGGTGAGAGCTTGGAAATTGGTGTTTTTGATGAGCCAAATGATTTACATGTAACAAAGGATGAACAAGTTTTTATTTTAGATTCAGGTAACAATCGGATCGTTATTCTGGATGAATATTTTGAATTAGTAGAAATTCTGGAATCTTTTCAATTAAACGGGCTGAACAGCACTTTTTCGAATCCACAAGGGATATTTGTAAATGATGAAAATCATATTTTCATTGCAGATACGGGAAATCACCGAGTCGTTCATTTAGATGAGCGTTTTGATGTCGTAAAAATTATTGATGAGCCAGAATCAGAGCTATTAAGTGAATCATTTACTTTCCTTCCTGTAAAAGTGGTCGTCGATTATGCTGAACGAGTATTTGTGATGGCAGATGGTGTCTTTGATGGTTTTATGGAGTTTAGTATTGAGGGAGATTTTACAACTTTTATAGGAGCCAATCGAGTTAGGGTAGATCCGATTGAGTATCTATGGAAAAGATTTGCAACAAGAGAGCAGAGAAATCAAATGGTCATGTATGTGCCAACTGAGTTTACGAGTTTGGACATTGATGGGAAAGGATTCATTTATGCAACAAATGCGGACAATTCAGAGGATGTCGTTAAAAAAATTAAATGCACGTGGAGATGACATCTTAAGAAGAGAAGGATATTTTAGCCCACGTGGAGATATTCGATATACGTCAAGTGATGGTCCTTCGCGACTAATTGATATTAGTGTTACTGATCATGAAATTTATTCTGTGCTGGATGCAAGAAGAGGAAGGATTTTTACGTATAATGGTGACGGTCATTTGATGTATGTGTTTGGTTCGATTGGGAATAAAGTCGGCCAGTTTCATACGCCTATTGCCATTGAGCGAAATGGAGATCAGTTTCTCGTTCTGGATAGAGCTTTAGGGGAAGTTACGATTTTCTCAGCTACAGAATATGGTCAGATCTTAAATGATGCTGTAGAAAGCTATGAAACAGGTGATGAAGAAAGTGCCCATCAACTATTTGCTGAGGCAGTCAATATGAATGTAAATTTAGAGTTTGCTTATACAGGAATTGGTAAAGCTTTGCTACGACAAGATGAATTTGAAGGGGCAATTGACAATTTTGTTCAAAGTATGGATCGAGCGAACTACTCAAAAGCTTATCAATTGTATCGTAACCAAACATTACGTGAACATTTTGGTACGATGATGACGACTGTCATTGTAGTAGGGCTTGGAATAACTGGATTATTTATCATTAGGAAAAAAAGACAAAGAAAGAAAAAGAGGGGTGTTTCAATTGAACAATGAAAATGTTAAATACCCTTTTTATTTGACGGTTCATCCGTTTAATGGTTTTTGGGAATTAAAGTATGAAAGAAGTGTCCGAACGAATCTAATCCTTTCTTTTATTATCTTATTTCTGTTAATTATGACGAATGTTTTAAGTAGTCAGTATAGTGGATTTGTCATTAACTTATACAATCCAGAAGAGATGAACAGTTTAATGGAAGTTGTTTATGTTCTTGTCCCAGTTTTATTTTGGTGTATTGCCAATTGGTCTTTAACAACTTTAATGGATGGGGAGGGGAAATTTGTAGAAATTTTTATCTCAACCTGTTTTGCACTAACTCCTCTCGTTATCATAAATTTTCCTTGGATATGGTTAAGTAACTTTATCTCATTACAAGAAGCGACCTTTTTTTTACTTCTCACAAAGCATTGCTGTTGTTTGGTTCTTATTCTTACTGTTTATTGGAAATATGACTGTACATCAATTCACTCCCTCCAAAACAGTAATAACAATAATTTTGACAGTCATTGCTATCTTTTTTTATGGCATTTCTATGCTTACTTTTCTTCAGTTTAATTCAACAAATAGTAGCATTTGTAAGTGTCATTTATCAAGAAATTGTTCTCAGGTATTAATGGAAGGAGTGTAAATTGTAATGAATAGAATCAATTCTGTCCGATTACTTCCATTCTTCCTTATATTAATGATCGTTGCAGGGTGCTCAGATAACGCTGTAAATGAGACGGATGGAAGTGACTTGTCAGAGATAGAAGTTTCGCATAATCAACCATTACAAGCTTCCTTTATGGATAATCGTTTAGAAGAGATGAAAGGGATTGTTGAAAATGAGCAGCTTCAATTATTTGTTGATGAAGTAACGGGTAATATCGCTGTCCATAATAAAGCAAGTGGTGAAATATGGTATAGCAACCCTCCTGATCGAGAACAAGATGGTATAGCGTCAGGTGTGAATTTAGACTTATTGTCTTCACAAATGCAATTGCATTTTTATAATCAATTCGGTCAAGGAAGTTCAATTAATTCCTATTCAGATAGCATCTTACATGAGCAATATCAAATAGAAGAGATCCCGGATGGTGTTAGGGTGCTGTACCAATTTGGAAAGGCGGAAAAATCCGCTGCTGATTTACCTCTAATGTTAAGTAAAGAAAGGTTTGAGGAAATATCTAGTAAATTAGATAAAACAGGACAACGTGCCTTAATGATCGCTTATACAGAAAATAGTGAAACAGAGATCTATGAAAGAAATGACAGTGCTTTAAATGGAATGCAATTAGAAAGAGCTTTTACTGTATTTGAAGAGGTTGGCTATACAGAGGAAGATTTACAACAAGATATGGCAGAATTGAACTTTACACAAGAAAATGAATCAGATCGAGTATTTTTAGCTGCGATTGAGTACACATTGGATGGAGATAGCTTACTTGTAAGAGTTCCAGTATCAAGTATCCAATATTCAAATGATTTTCCGGTTAGTCGAGTTTCATTTATGCGCTTTTTTTGGCGCGCAAGGAGTGGATGAAGAAGGAGCTATTTTTGTACCAGATGGCTCGGGAGCTTTAATTCATTTTAATAATGGCAAAACAAAATATTCCGCTTATCAGCAATCTGTATATGGAACAGATCTGTCTACTTTAACAAGGGATGAAGACAGAGAAGAGGAGACGGCGAGGCTACCTGTTTTTGGTTTAATCAAAGAGAGTGGAGATGCTGTATTAGGTATTATTGAAGAAGGAGCATCGGTGGCAACGATTAGTGCAGATGTTAGTGGACGAGTTAATAATTATAATTATGTATTTCCTACTTTTACTGTTATTAGTAAAGGGGATGTCACATTGCAAGCTAATCAGCAGGAACGAACATTGCCTAGATTTCAGGAGGAGCCAATGAAGACAGATTTTTCTGTTCGTTATGCTTTTTTTAACAGGAGATGAGGCTTCCTATCAAGGAATGGCTAACTATTATCAGAATTATCTCGTTGAAAATAATCAGCTTCAGTCTATAAATCAATCTGAGCAATTTTCTGATTTGCCATTCTATTTACAATTAGTAGGTAGTATTTCGAAAAGGCAACATTTTGCTGGAGTCCCTTATCAATCACAAGAACCTTTAACGACATTTGAACAAGCAGAAACTATTATTAATCAAATGAAAGAACATGATATTGGCCATATTAAGCTCAGCTATTCGGGGTGGTTTAATAATGGGGTTAATCATAAGTTACCTAATGATATAAAGGTAGATCGTAGTGTAGGTGGAGAAAAAGCTTTTCGTGATTTTGTTGAATTTACTAATGAACACAACATTCCATTTTATCCAGAAATGTCTTTGTTAAATGTTCATACTAGTACTGGGTTTAGTGAAAGAAGGCAAGCAGCAAGAACATTAACTGATATACCAGCAACAATTTATCCGATCAATTTAGCACTCAATGTACGTGACCGCACACAAACGCCATCTTATGTATTATCACCTCGATTAGTAGAGCAGTATACAGATGAGATGTTAGCTGATTTTACGTCTTTTCAAACATCTGGAATCTCATTAAGAGATTTAGCGGATCAATTAAATAGTGACTTTAGAAGAAATGGGCAAGTGGATCGTTTTGAATCAGAGGTAATATCTGTGAATTCCATAAAAGCTATTTATGAAAATGATCTAAATCTAATGGCTTTTGGCGGGAATTTATATGCCTTTCCATATTTGTCGGATATCGTCAATATGCCGATGAGTAATAGTGGATTTAAGTTGCAGGATGAAAGCATTCCATTCTATCAAATGGTCATTCGTGGCTATATTGAATATACAGGTACTCCTTATAATCTATCCACAAACTTAAGTGAAAAAGCCTATGTATTAAAAGCATTGGAATACGGATCGAACATCCATTTTAAATGGACATTTGAAGACAATGAAAAACTGAAGGATACAAGATTTAATCATTTATATGCAGTGAATTACGAACAATGGTTAAATCAAGCAGCCGATTTATATCATCAAATTAATGAAGTCTTAAAGCATGTTGTGAATGAACCGATTGCTTCCCATGAGAAGCTTGATGAACAGGTGTATAAGACGGAATATAACAATGGGTTTTACGTCATCGTTAATTATAATGAGCAGGCTGTGAATGTCGATGGAATAAGCGTAGAGGCAGAAAGCTATGTAACAGGTGGTGGGGAACTGTGAATACCTTAAAGCGGTTTGGTACAACATTTCGAACATATGGATGGCATAAAGTTTTTTGGGGTCTTCTTTTTGTTACACCATGGCTACTAGGTTTTGTCTTCTTCTTTCTAGTTCCATTAGTAACTTCATTACAGTACAGTTTTAGCAATATAGAAGCGGGTGCAGAAGGGATTCAGGTAACTTTTATTGGCTTTTCAAATTTTATTGAGGCTCTCACAGTAAACACAAATTTTAATAGACAATTAATCGAATCGATTATGAATATCATCATAAATGCTCCGTTGATTCTTATATTTAGCTTGTTTATCGCTGTGCTATTAAACCAAAAATTCTTTGGTCGGAGCTTAGCTCGTTCTATTTTCTTCTTACCCGTTATATTAGCATCTGGAGTGATTCTAAGTTTAGAATCTACTAGCCTAGTGCAAGAGATTAATCAACAGAATGCAAACTCTGGTGGGTTAGCTAACGCCTTAGGGGCCTTTGAATTACAAAGACTGATGTTAAGGGTGGGGATGAATGAATATATTGTTCTCTATTTGACGGGTGCGGTTGAAAGAATTTATGAGATCGTGAGTCAATCTGGTGTTCAAATCTTAATTTTCCTCGCTGGTATACAAACGATTTCTCCTCAATTGTATGAAGCTTCTAAAATTGAAGGAGCAACAGGCTATGAGGCGTTTTGGAAAATTACCTTACCAATGGTAAGTCCATTGATTCTCGTTAATTTAATTTATACTATCATTGACTCGTTTTCTAGAAGTCCTGTAACTGAAATAATCATGTCCACAGGATTTGATAATTTTAACTTTGGTTTGAGTTCAGCTATGGCATGGGTCTATTTTGTATCCATTATGTTGATTTTATTAATAAGCACGTATTTAATTTCTAAGAAGTATTTTATCAAGAATAAATTAAGCTTCAAACTATACTCGTTTAGAAGGAGTGAGTGCTTTGACGCTAGCTCGTTTATTCACTTTTGAAAATTTGAAGCGTTGGACTTGGAACTTTGTTCGTTTTGTATTAATAGCAGGACTATCGTTTGTTATTTTGTACCCAATTCTTCAAAAAGTATCGACTGCGATTAAGCATAAAAGTGATCTCTATTCACCGATTGTCGTCTGGATCCCACAGAACTTAACATTAGACAATTTTAGAGATGCTATCTCGATTATGAATTATTGGGAAACCTTATTAAATACATTTGCTCTATCGGGTATGACAACAATATTGACAACCGCTTCATGCATATTAGCAGGCTATGCTTTTGCACGCTTAAAGTTTAAAGGAAGCAAAATTCTTTTTGTCGGAGTAATTTTAACGATACTGGTTCCACCAACAACTATTCTTATTCCGATGTTTATGAATTTAAGGGAATTTAGTATGTTAGGTATTATCCCTTTGTTAACAGGAAATACAGTTAATTTATTAGATTCGTATTGGCCGTTTATTTTAACTTCCATTACGGCTAATTCTTTAAAGTCAGGTTTATATATTTTTATTTTTACTCAATTTTTTAGAGGGATTCCAAAGGCAATTGAGGAAGCAGCTTATATAGATGGAGCTGGTGTTGGAACGACCTTTTTTAGAATTATGTTACCAAATGCGTTCCCAGCTATTGTGACTGTTGTTTTATTTTCATTTGTTTGGCAGTGGAATGATAGTTTTTATACGACAACCTATTTAACTTCTAGTAATGTCATGTCTACTCAATTATCATCATTACCTTATAATTTGGCGATGTTTCTTGATAGTGGTGATGCAGCGCAAGCCGATCCGTTTTATTTAAGTATGGTTCAAGATACGGGGATACTATTAGCGATTATGCCGTTAATTATTATCTACTTATTTGTACAACGTTATTTTGTTCAAAGTGTAGAACGTACAGGTATCGTAGGGTAATTGAATAAAAGGCAGTGTGAAATTAATGGAAACTCTTTAGATAAGGGGGGCCGCCGTGCGTAATATAAGGAAGTTATCCATTAGGTTAATTAGTTTACTTACACTCTTATTTATTATAGGTTGTCAGACGATGGGTACTAATTCAAGTGAAGAGAAAAGAGTGCCTGTACAAACTGATTATGAAGAAGACCAAAAAGATGTCGAGCCATTATTGGATGAAGATAAGGAAATTCGTACCAGTGAAGACGTAATAAATCAGCAAATAGAGCCGGATGAAATTCCTTCAATGGCTGAGACGTTTTCTGAGTATTTTCCGATTGGAGCAGCTATAGAACTACATCAAACGTATGGGGAAACAGCCGAGCTATTAAAAAAAGCATGTGAATATGCTCGTTGCTGAAAATGCAATGAAGCCTGATGCGCTTCAGCCAACAGAAGGAAATTTCAACTGGGATCACGCTGACCAGATAATCGAATTTGCTCAGGAGCATAATATGGAAATTCGCTTTCATACGCTAGTTTGGCATAGTCAAGTAGGAGATTGGTTTTTTCTGGATGAAGATGGAAGGCCGATGGTAGACGAAGACGATCCAGATAAAAGGGAAGAAAATAAGAACCTGCTATTAGAAAGATTAGATACTCATGTTCGGACAATCGTCGATCGGTATAAGGATGATATCGCTTCATGGGATGTCGTGAATGAAGTCATTGAACCAGATGATAAAGATGGTATGCGAGCAAGTGAATGGTATCAAATAACAGGAACCGAATACATTGAGACGGCTTTTCATGCTGCTAGGGAAGCCGGAGGAACAGAAATTAAGCTTTACTTAAATGACTATGGTACGGATAACCCTAAAAAAAGAAACTTAATTTATGAGTTAGTAAAAGAGCTGTTAGATAAAGGTATCCCTATTGATGGAATTGGTCATCAGACTCATATTGACGTTCATGAACCGACGATCGCATCCATTTTAGAATCGATAAAAATGTTTAGTGAACTCGGGTTAGACAATATTATTACGGAATTAGATATGAGTATTTATGCATGGGATGATCATCAAGACTATGGAACAGATATTCCAGAAGAAATCTTAACTAAACAAGCTAAGCGATATAAAGAATTGTTCTCTGAATTTAGGGAACATAAGGATAAAATTAGTAAAGTCGTTTTTTTGGGGAATTGCAGATGATCATACTTGGCTCCATTCCTTTCCAGTTAACCGGACGAATGCTCCGCTATTATTTGACCAGAATCATCAGCCAAAACCAGCTTTTTGGGCCGTTGTAGATCCATTGAAATTTAAAAAAGAGTTAAAAAAAATAACCTCTTACGTTTGCGATTTATATGAAATGTAGAATAATTTTAATAGGTGAGGTGCATATTTTTGATGGGAAAACAATTGACTGAATATAAAAAATTGAGTTCTCTTTTTAAACAGGACTTTTTGATAGGTGCAGCTGTCACACCTAAGACGATTGTTACACAAAAAAACTTAATAAGGCATCATTTTAATAGTATTACTGCTGAAAATGAAATGAAATTCGAACGTGTTCATCCTGCAGAAAATGATTATACGTTTGATGATGCAGACGAGCTTATATCTTTTGCAGAAAAGTATCAGTTAAATGTTAGGGGGCATACGTTAGTATGGCATAATCAAACTCCACAATGGATGTTTGAAAACAGTGATGGAAGTATAACAGATCGAATAACCTTATTAGCTCGAATGAAGATCCATATGGATAAGATTATGAATCGTTATAATGGAAAGATTTATGCTTGGGATGTGGTGAATGAAGCGATATCTGATAAAGAAGGAGAATTTTTAAGAAGCTCTAAATGGCGAGATATTATTGGTGATGACTTTATTGAAAAGGCATTTCAATATGCACGTCAAGCGGATCCAAGCGCCTTGTTATTTTATAATGATTATAACGAGTTTGTACCGCAAAAAAGGGATAAGATTTATAAATTAGTGAAATCATTGCTTGAGAAAGGGATACCAATTGATGGAATCGGGCTACAAGGCCATTGGAATTTAGAATATCCTTCTATTCATTTAATCAAAGAAGGAATTGAAAAATATGCGAGCTTAGGTTTAAAGCTACATATTACGGAACTAGACATCTCGATGTTCTCACATGAAGATAAAAGAACGGAACTGAAGGCACCAACAGATGAGATGCTATCGGTTCAAGCAGAGAGATACAGGAAAGTTTTTGCTTTGTTAAAGGAATATCGTGAAAATATCACATCTGTGACTTTCTGGGGTGCAGCTGATGATTATACTTGGTTAGATAACTTTCCAGTTAAAGGAAGGAAAAATTGGCCGTTTTTATTTGATCAAAATCATGAGCCGAAACAGTCATATTATGAGTTGTTAAAGTTAGAATAAGTCATATGTTTATCATTTAGGGGGATGTCTTATGAGTAAGATTTTAATAAAGAATCCAGTTATTTGGGCTGATGTACCAGATCCGAGTGTCATTCGAGTAGAAGAAACCTATTATATGGCAAGCACAAGTATGCACTCAATGCCAGGTTGTCCGATTATGAAATCGACGAATTTACGAGATTGGGAGATTGTTAACTATGTATTTGATTCATTTGATTCAAATGATAGCCATCAGTTAAAAGATGGTCAACATATTTATGGGCAAGGGGCGTGGGCAAGCTGTCTACGGTATCACGAGAAAATGTATTATTTGTGCTTTTCGAGCAATGATACTCGACAGTTTTATGTTTATAAAACAAACGATATAGAAGCTGGTCATTGGCAACGTCACGTATTAAAAGGACTTCATCATGATCCTTGCCTTCTTTTTGATGGAGATCGAACGTTTGTTATTCACGGGAATGGACGCATTATAATAACAGAACTAACAAAAGATGCTACTTCACATAAAGAAGGAGGAGTGAATCAAGTTTTATTTGAAGCGGAGAAAGAGGGAATGGGACTGCGCTGTGAAGGTTGTCATGCGTATAAAATAAATGGGTATTATTATTTATTTTTATTGAATGGCCAAAAGTTGGAAACAAAAGAAGAAGACAGTTGTGCTATCGTTCAAAGGAGTTATTTGGTCCTTATGAATCTAAAATCATATTAGATGATGATCTTGGCTACTTCAACCAAGGTGTTGCTCAAGGTGGGATTGTTGATTCTTTAGAAGGGGATTGGTTTTCCCTCTTATTTCAGGACCATGGTGCAGTGGGAAGAATACCGATCTTAGTGCCATTAAGCTGGTCAAATGATTGGCCAGTGCTTGGAAAAAAATGGAAAAGTACCGTCATCATTTGAAGTGAATTTGCCAGAAAGTAAAAAAAATCACTCGTCATCAGTGATTCTTTTCATTACAGGGAGAATAAATTAGCACTAAATTGGCAATGGAATCATAATCCCAATCCAGATTTTTGGTCTGTGACAGAACAACCAGGTTCTTTAAGGCTCAAAACAGGTTCCTTAACGAATAGCGTAGAGTTTGCCCAAAATACATTAACTCAAAGGACAGAGGGACCTAAATGTAGTGTGGAAACGGCTTTAAATATAAAGAATATGAAAGTTGGAGATTCAGCTGGCCTAGTTGCACTACAGCATCATTACGGAACAGTAGGCATTATGAAGAAATCTAATGGATGTTTTGTGACGATGTGTAAGCGCGGGGATAGTGGCCATGATAAAATAGTTGAGTCCGTATTATTTGAAGGTGAGAGTATTTATTTAAGGACAGTTTTTAACTATGTCGATAATAAGGATACTGTTGATTTTTATTACTCAGATAATCAAAGTGATTGGATAGCAATCGGTGAAACTCATCAATTGGCTTATACATTAGATCATTTTATGGGCTGTCGAGTTGGATTATTTAATTATGCATCGGAAAATACTGGTGGTTTTGTGGACTTTAACTATTTTAACTATGAAAACAAAGGGATAAAATAATAGATTAAAAAGGGTGATTGGAGTACCATCACCTTTTTTTAAATCACTAAAACGGTCTTTCATCCTAGTAAATCATGTTTTTATGAACGATTATTAATGAGGTGAATGGTTTGTATAAAATGAATCAGTGTCCTATATATATCTGCTTTACTTTAATCATCTGTCTCCCTTTTGTACAAGGATGTCAAAATGTTGAAATTGTAGAAGATGAGAATGAAGAATTTTCTGTCAATGATCATGAGGAAAGTATGTATCAGCATTCAGGGTTAAGTAAATACGAGCTACTATTGACCTTCGTTTAGTTCGAAACACAAGTAATGATTTAAAAAGTCTGTTAGAACAATATCCTGGGGAAACATTAAATGATAATCGTTGGACAAGGCTGTACAAAGAGATTTTAGGAATTGATATTCATTATAATTGGATAGCAGAAGATAATCTTTATCACCAAAAATTAGGTGTTGATATTGACTCGAGGAATTTACCAGATGCAATGAAAGTAAATGTTCAACAGCTACGTGAGTTAACAAATGCTGGATTAATTCAAGATTTAACAGAAGCTTATGAGACTTATATGACCCCTTTGACGAAGGAAGTAGTATACCAAGAGGGGGTTGACCCATTTGAAGTAGTGAAGATTGACCAAAAAGTGATGGGAATTCCTGTATTGGAATCTTCTGTAGAAGCAGTTCAATACATTTGGATTCGTACAGATTGGTTGGAGAATTTGCAATTATCTCCTCCAAAGACTATGGACGATTTGTTGAAAATATCGAAAGCGTTTACATATGATGATCCAGATCAAAATGGACTCCATGATACATATGGTTTAGCGCTTACTCAATATATTTGGGACCCAGCAATGGGGATAAGTGGATTTATGGCAGGATTCGGTGCTTATCCGGAAATATGGTTTGAAAATGAGGGTGGAGAAATTGAGTTTGGGGGAATTCAACCAGAAGTTAAAGATGCTTTATTGGCTTTGCAGGAGATGTATAAATCAGGACAAATTGATGAGGAATTTATGTTTATGGATGGAAATCAAGTAAGGGGGAAAATAACGAATGGAAGGATAGGAATGCTGTATGGAGAACAATGGACTTCTTTTTGATACAAGACAGTGTAAAGAGAGATGATAATGCGAGCTGGGGAGTCTTTCCTATTGTTGCTAATCAAAGTGAAGACAAAGCACGAGTGCCTGTCCAAAATCAGATAAGAGAATATTGGGTCGTTCGTGAGGGATATGAACATCCAGAAGCGATTATGAAAATGATCAATTTACATTTAGAGAAAAATTGGGGCAAGACCGCTGACTATGAAGCGTATTATAGTACCCCATATCCAGCTTGGAAATTATCACCAGTTACCCCATTTCCTCCTTTGAAAAACCTTGATGCCTTTCTAATAATTGAAGAAGCAACAAAAAAATAGAGCACTTTCTGAATTAACGGGAGAGGCAAAAGCGATTCATGAACAAATGGAAAGCTATCAAAATGATCACAGGGATTTCACTGGTTGGGGATGGACATTAACCTATAGTAGTAACGGAGCTTTTTCTAAATTAAATGATTATATAAAAAATGAACAAATTCTCTTAGATAAATACGTGGGTATATTGTCAAACACAATGGGAGAAATGCAAAAGATTTTAGATTACAAGTTGTTAGATGTCTATATGAACATTATTTTAGGAAGTCCAATTGAAACATTCGATGAATTTGTCATTGATTGGAAAAATTTAGGTGGAGATCAAATAACAGAAGAAATTAATCAATTTTATAAAGAACTAGAAGAAAATCAAATTAAATAAAAAGGGAATCTAACAATGCGCGATGGAGGAATAACATTGCTGAGTAAATCAATCTATTCAACGAGAAAACAGTTATTTGTGCGCTTACTGATCATGTATCATATTGTTATTTTGCCTATTATTTTATTGGGGCTATATTTGTATTTGTGGAGCTATGATAATGCTAGTAATGAAATTTCTAGACATATATCTGTTCAACTGAATTCATATTTAAAAAAAACTAGATCGAGAAATAGAATGGATGGAAAGTCAGCAATATATTCTTTTGCAAGAAGGTGAATTAAAAAAAATTAGCTTTAACATGGAATAGTATGGATAGTGTAGAGAAAAAACAAAATGTGAATTATATGAGTCATAGGCTTGCAACGATAAAAAAATACAAGCGCATATATAAGTAATATTTTTATTCATATTCAAACTATAGATAAAACCATCTCTGCTCTTCATGGAGTCAAAGACATGGATAGATTGCAGTATATGACACTTCATTCAAGAATCAAAAACGATCAACCATTTATCATAATTGACGATTCAATTAATTTAATTGCGGCAGTAATGACAAAAAGTACTAATGGAGAGCCCCTTTATTTAATACAGCTAGAGATAGATAAAGAGAAATTGGAGGAATCATTGAAATCTATAAACATGTATGAAGAAAGTGAAATCTTTTTAGTATCAGAAGGAAAGCAAATTATCAGTTCATCAAGTAAAGCATCTGAGCAAATTGTCCAGCCTTATTTGAGTTATATTTATGAAAGAGATGAAGGAGAAAAAGATTTTTTTTAATATAAATGGCAATCATTATTATTTTGAGCATGCATATACGGCTCAAAGTGGGTTATTTGCAATAAGCTACTTACCAGAAGAGATGGTAAAAAGACCATTAAGTGTTTTTAAAAACTGGGTATGGTTTTTTTTAGTATATTTTCAATCATAGCAATAATTATTTACACGTATTCCACATATAAGCTTGTTCATAGACCATTACTGCTACTCGTAGATAGCTTTAAACGGATGGAAAAAGGAAGTTTAGACACACCTATCTATCATAAGAGAAAGGATGAATTCGGATTCATTTATACTCGATATAATCTTATGCAGGAACGTTTTAAAAAAACTCTAATTGATCGTAACTATAAACAAACATTAATGGTACAAAAAGCGGAGCTAAAGCAGCTACAATCACAAATCAATCCACATTTCTTATATAATAGTTTTTTTTATTTTAAATTCCTTAGCTAAAACCGAAGATTCAGAGCGAATTGAAATATTTACAAATATGTTAGGAGAGTATTTTAAATTTATAACAAAAAATGAAAATAAGCTTGTTTCATTCGAGGAAGAAATCAAACATGCTAGATTATACACAGATATTCAAAGCATGCGTTTTTCTAGGCGGATTACTGTTCAGTTTGATGAATTGCCAAAAGGAGTAGAACAAATCAAAGTGCCAAAGCTCATTGTCCAGCCTATTATTGAAAATGCTTATAAATATGGTTTAGAAAAGTTAACAGCCCATGGTTTTCTTCGAATAACTTTTGACCAACTCAATCAGCGAGAAATATCTATGATGGTGGAAGATAATGGTGATGCGCTCTCTACCATAGAGATCTCACAATTGGAACAACGGATTACGAATATGGAAGAGCAGCAGGAGTCAACAGGACTAGCCAATATTCATCGAAGGCTTGTGTTAACTTACGAAAAAGGCAGTGGCCTTTATTTATCAAGAAGTTCATTATCTGGTTTAAAGGTTCATCTACGAATTATACTGAGGGGGGAAATCCATGATGTATAGGCTACTAATTGTAGACGATGAGGAGATCATTACGGATAGTTTATATGATGTGTTTTGTAGCCTGCTACCAGATGAGTTAGATGTATGTAAAGCATATTCAGGTACGGAAGCGATTGAGTGGATGTCGAGGACTCGAATTGATATTGTTTTAACCGATATTTCTATGCCTGGATTAAATGGCCTTGAATTAATTGAGCGTATTCAAGGTTATTGGCCAAGATGCAAAGTGATTTTTTTTAACGGGACATAATAATTTTGATTATATCTATAAAGCCTTTCAAATGAATCATGTTCGTTATTTATTAAAAACAGAAGGTTACGATAAAGTGACTGAGACAGTGAAAGAAGTAATGAATGAAATTAAAAAAAAGTCACTTAGACAATTTATTGTTAAAGCAAACTAAAGAACAGAAGTATGCATATGAGGTTATGGCACAGGGGGACTTCATGAGGCACCTCCTCTATAAAAGTCATACAGTGTGTGCCAATCAAGAACTGTTAAAGGTTGAATTTCAGCAATTAAATATATCTTTAAAACCAAATAAAGCGATTTATTTTGTGCTTGGTCGAATTGATTACCCAAAGGAAAAATCGTATACAGAGAGAAGTAAAATTCTTTCCTCTGTTCGTGCCATTTGGGAACATCATTTATCAAATCAATTAAATAGCATTGGTGTCGTTGATAGATATGGAGATATATTATGGTTTATACAGCCGCATCAAACAAATAGACAGCAGGATTTATTAAAGTATTTAGAAGGGACCTTAGAGTTAATACAAGAAGAAGGCTTAGATTCTGTAGGAGTTAATTTGCAATTTACACTTAGTAACGAAATAAAGAATTGGGAAACGGTCTCTTATCAGTATGAGAGGCTTAGACAGCTACAGCAATTAAAAATGGGGATTGCTTCCCCGAAATTATTAAAGAAATGGAGCATATTCCATCCTCTCCCAAAAGAGGTGTAAATCCTAATCAGAAAGTAGATATCTTGACGGCTCACCTTGAAGCGAACCGACAAGAAGATTTTTTTTGCGGAATTTAAAGAGGTACGTATTGCCGCAATAAATGGTGATTATCATCAATTGGTCGAAGCTTATTTTGCCATTGCTCTCGTTTTGTATTCTTATATTAGTCAGTATGGTTGGTATGAATGTATCCCTCATCACGATAAATTATTTAAGATGGATGAACACACCTCTCTTAATAATGGCTTTCAATATTTAGAACAAGTCGCTTATGATTTATTTCATATTAAACAAAGAGATGATCGAAATCGTGCAACAAAAGTAATTGATAATATATGCGACTATATAGAAACAAATTTAGATGAAGATTTATCCTTAGTACGACTGGCAGAAATTCATTACTTTAATCCTTCTTATTTATCTTACTTTTTTTAAGCAGGAAAGAGGGAGTAACTTATCGGAATATATTGATACATGCCGAATAAGAAAAGCGAAAGAACTTTTGCAAGATGGCGATTTAAAAGTTCGTGAAGTAAGTGTAAAAGTAGGCTATCATGCAGCACATTCGTTTACGAGATTTTTTTAAAAAAAATGACTGGATATACACCTAAAGAATATCGAGAAAGCCTTCAAAAATTTATTACAAATTAATTCCGTTAATGGCTATTCTTCTTTAAGGAAATGAAGGATTTTCTTATATCTATTTTCAAAAAGTGAGGAAAAAGAGTTAAAGAAAATAAAAATATAAACAATCCCTACAACAATCAGGTACGCCCACACCAATCGTTAGGCGGCGAAAAGCCAGAGCAATTTTATGCTCATCTTGTCGAGAAACTAGCATCCTGAACCACTAGCATACGAGATTGGAGGACATAACTTATTTCTCAAAAAGTCGTGTCTTGACAACGGGGAGCATTACATTAAGCCGTTTAATCTTTCTTGGTAACGTTCGTTATTACAAAATTGGATAATGGAAACGGCAGATTCCATTATTATTAATTCATAACTATAATTCGTTTTTCTCAAACAGACTTTTTTTAAAAAACATCTATATGAATCAATTTCATCATTCAATGATTGAGTGTAAGCTCCGAACAATATCATTTGTTCATTGATTTCCATTCTAGGTGGTCGCTTTCCGCGGGCGGCTGGTAAGCCTTTCCTCCCGCAGGAGTCGACCACCTGCCGTTCCAATCTTTATCATTGTCAGTTAAATTAACGAACAATTCTGTGTATTTTGGCTAATGATACTCGGATTTATTTCCGAAATAGGCATTTATGAAATTGACCCATATCGTTAATTTTTGGATATTATTTTAAGTTTGTCGTATTTTTTAGATGCTAGGGTTATGAGATAATTCCTAATGAAAGCGATAACATAACTTGAAGGGGTGTTAATGGTACAATGACAAAACGGAATCATTTATGGTTATTAGGTATGAGCGGGCTATTATTGCTAGTCATGGCTGCTTGTTCTAATGGAGCCAATGAAGAAAGTGGTTCATCTGCTCAGACGGATGATGTGGTGACATTAGAATTTTGGAGGGCAGAAGATGTTGGCCGTGCAGATTTTCAAGTATTTATGGATATAGTTGATCAATTTAATGAAGAACATCCAGAAATTGACCTCCAAGTGAGCACTACCCCCCATGCTGATTATCGCACAAGATTAAATACGCAGGCAGCAGGAGGACAGTTACCTGATATGTTCCAAGTTTGGCCGGGTGCTGAATTGGAACCATTAGTTGAGGGTGGTGTTGTTCAGCCAATCGATGATATAACAAGCTATTGGACGGAAGAAACAGGCTTATTAGACGAAGAAGATTTTCAAGATTTCTCTGTCGATGATCGAGTATACGCTGTACCTGCCAACACTAATCCAACCCATATGATTTTTTATGATAAAGACATGTTAGCCGATGTAGGCTACGAAGAATTCCCTCAAACATATGAGGAATTTTTGGCATTAATTGACGATTTAAACGCAAATGACGTCACACCTATTGCTTTAGGAAATGCCGATGGCTGGGTATTACAGTCGGTTTATATTTCCACGATTGCTGATCGTTTTACTGGTAACGATTTCTTAGAAGGAGTTGCTAATGGTGAGCGAGCTTTACAGACGAAGATTTTGTACAAGCATTAGGAGTTATTGAAGAATTGTTTACTAATCATGCGTTTAATGAAGACTTAAATACGATTGACAGTACACAAATGATTGATTATTTTCTTCAAGGAAGAACGGCCATGGTTTTTGATGGGAACTGGGGAATTGCTTCCATCTTAGAGAATAAGCCAGAGGACAAGAATATTGGTGTAACTTCTATACCTCTTAATGACTCGAATTCTATTTCAACTGTAGCCGGGACGGGTCATGCAATTCATAGCGATTTAGAAGGGGAGAAATTAGAAGCAGCCCACACTTTCTTGCAATATGTTTATAACGAAGAGTTGTGGGAAGGGCTAATGGAAGTTGGCCGTCCGATAATTGCGAACCTAGAGATTCCGGAGAATGCGGATATCAACCCAATAACTGAGGAAATGCTGCAAGTAATTGCCGAATCTGAACCAGCTCCGGTCTATGATGCAGCCTTATCACCTGCTGTTAATGACCAATTGGAAAATGAATTGCAATCGATAACAGTGGGAGGCTCTACCCCAGAGGAAGCAGCTGCTAACATTCAGCGAGTGGCAGAAAGTGAACAATAATAGATTGATTTAATTAAGGTGGAGTGTCTTAACAAGATGCTCTATTTTATTATCCTCCTAAATGATTAGGAGTCTCATGTGCTAAACTCTATTTAGTATCTAGATTTAGAGTAGGAGTAGAGCTAAGATGCAGTTTGTTCAATTTATCAAGAATAGTCTGAAATGGAAGTCTGTCATTATTTTTTTTATTACTGGTTACTATTCCAAGCAGTTTGATTGGTTCTATCGTCATTTATCAATCCAATAATATTGTGAAACAACAAGTGATGGAGACCACGCAACGGAATTTAAACAATATGGAATCTAAATTGGTTGATGTCATTGATGAAGTAGAAGAGATATCGCGATATATCATTTATAGTAATGAATTTCGAGATTTCATGATACATCCGGCAATTACTAGCAGTGATTATAATGTCTTAAATCGCATACGCAGTAATTTAAGCGGTTTCTTTGTATTCCATCAATCAGAAAAGGATTATTTTCATTCGGTTCAAATCGAAGGTCAGAATGGACAAGTACTCTCAGTAGGAGAAATCGTCGATGCAGCCGAATCGACATGGGAAGCGAATGCGGCAGAGTTAAAAGGCAACATACTTTGGAGCGAACCGTACCAACTGTACAACATAAGGAAAAATCAGGATGAAACAGTCATTACTTTATACCGCATGATTAATCACCTTTATCATATTAAAGAGCCTATAGGTTTAGTTAAATTTCGGTTAGATCAAGAAGCACTATTCCGACATGTATCAACAGGGTTTGTCAATGAACAGCACGAAGCCTTTTTATTCATGATAAATCAAAGAATGTCATTGGCTCTACCAATAGTGAATCATTTGAATATAAAGAGTTGATGAATAATATAAAAAATGACGGAGAAAGCTTCCAATTCATATCACATCAAGAGAGCTATTATGCCGTGTCCAGGTATATCGAAACCATCGATTTGTATATCGTATCTGTGGTCAGTGAGGAGTACATATTAACGGAGATGAGTGGGATACGTACCACCTTTGGCTATATGATGGTTATAGCTATTTTGATGGGGTTAATGACTTTCGCCGGTTTTATCTTCTTTGTAGTAAGGCCAATACTAGAGTTGACAAGGGAAACAAAGCGTGTAGAACGAGGGGACTTTAAAGCAAGGGTTCAGTTACGCTCAAATGACGAAGTGGGGCAGCTGGGCTTTCGATTCAATGCCATGGTAGAAAGGATACAGCGGCTAATCGATACAAAGTATAAATTAGAGCTGCAAAATAAACATTCCGAATTAAAGGCGTTACAAAGCCAAATCAATCCTCATTTTCTTTATAATACACTTGATATGATACGGTGGACGGCTCGGATCGAAAAAGCTCCGGAGACGAGTAAAAGTATTGAAGATTTAGCTAACTTATTTCGAATTACCCTCAGTCAAGGGAAGGCTTGGATTCCTTTAAGCAGTGAATTGAAGTATGTCCAAAGCTATATGGAACTGCAAAAGAAACGTTTGGGAGACAGCTTTCAGTATTATCTATTTAAAGAGGCGGATATTGATTACGGCATTGTAATGAAGTTGATATTGGAGCCACTTGTGGAAAACAGTTTTAAGCATGGTTTTTCTCCAGCACAAGCCACTAAGAAAATCATGATTCATGCTTATCGTAAACAATCCAGGCTAATTTTAGAAGTCCTCGATAATGGGGTTGGGATGAACACGGAACAAGTAAGGAAATTGCTAAGAGGAGAAAAAGTAAAGTCGAAAGAAGGAAGTTTTGCATTAAAAAAAATGTGCATGAAAGAATTGTCAATGCCTTTGGACAAGCGTACGGCATTGAGGTTTGTAGCCCTGTGGAAGGAGCAAGGATTAAGGTCGTGATTCCGTGGATTGAACATGAGCAAATGTTGCGAACGGTATTGAAGGGAGAGGAGCATTACCATGACTTGTAAAATAGTAATAGCAGATGATGAGCCCTTAATTACACAAGGACTTGCCAACACACTTCCTTGGGAAGAGTTAGAAGTGGAGGTCGTAGGGACGGCTCAAAATGGTCAGGAAGCCTTTGATATAATAAGCCGTTCCTCAGTAGATATTTTAATTACCGATGTTTATATGCCAGAGATGGATGGTATCGCTTTATCAAAAAAAAGTAGTTCATCATTATCCAGAAACACAGATTATCATGATCAGTGGCTATGATGAGTTTGAATATGCCCGTGAAGCCATGCGGATCGGGGTACAGGATTATTTATTAAAACCTGTCAATATTGATGAATTATTGACATTAGTGAAAAAGATAAAGCAAGACTTAACAGAGTATAGGATAGAGAAAGAAACTAAATCACAATCGATGATAAGGCAATATTTATCAGAACAGATCCTTAAATTGCCATCCAGCTGTCATCACGGTCACTTCTCTGCTTTACTCCGAGAATATTGTATGATCTGCTTAGAAAAGAAAGAATTTAGTGCGCTAAAATCGAAGGCGCTTATCAAGCAGCCGCTTGACAGAAGTCTATTAGAAAATGTCGTTAATCGGCAGGGATTTTCAGTATTATGGTTAGAAATTCATGAGAATCAATTTGTTTTTTTTCTTTATTACAAAGATAAATTATTTGCACCCAATGAGATTTGCTTATTAATGGACGAATTATGTGAGATTTTTGATAAAAATATTTTAGCAGTGGCTTCCCCTGTCTCACAAGATTTGAAACAAATACATCTATTATATCGAACAATGACGGAGCTGATTAGTAGATATCGAGGTACGAATAGAACGATCATAAGCTGGTCAACAACAACTGATACAAGAGAGAATTCTTTAAAAAAAAGGTAGAAATCAACAGGGATATTACCGACATGGTTTTGCAACAAGAAAGCGATGGTTTGGAAGACGAGGTACAGCAACTGCTGGATTCATTCATTAGACAAGGATTGACATTAGAAGAGATTGCATCAACCCTTAAAGATATAGAGCTGTCCATTATTAATAAGGGACAAACAAAAGTGTTCGAAAAAGCCACGTTATTTTTCACTCAAGCAATTGATACGCGTATATATAATAACTATAGTGTGTTAAAGGCTATGTTTATCGAAGACTTGAAAGAATTAATGACTTGTTTAGAAAGGACCAACCAGCATCATTGGATTATTCTACAAGTGAAGAAATTCATAGAAGATAACTACCAAAGAGATATTAAAGCAGCTGAAGTGGCGGGTGCCCACTATATTACCCCAAATTATTTTAGCATGTTATTTAAACAAGAAACGGGTTATAGTTATTCAGAATATTTGAATACGATTCGGATTAATAAGGCAAAGCAATTATTAGCGGAAACGTCTAATAAGGTCTTTGTAATTGCCGAATATGTAGGCTATCGAGACTATAAATACTTTGTACAAGTATTTAAAAATAACGAAGGCGTGACACCGACTCAATATCGTAAGTTTCATTGTATAAAAAAGTAGATATTATGTTAATTTTATAGGATTCCAGTTAAATGTAAGCCCTTTTATAATAGAGTTCAAGTTCTTATTAAAAGGGAGTGATTACATGCATCTATTAAGAAATCCGTGGGTGATTGCCGTCGGCATTATTCCTGCATTAGCGATTTATTTGATTTTCAGTATTGTACCGATTTTTATTTCTTTTTATTATTCGTTTATGTCTTGGAATGGCTTCTCCGAAATGCAGTTTGTCGGGTTTGCCAATTTTCAAGAGGCTTTCCAAGATAAGACTTTTTGGACGGCGGTGCGCAATAATATATTCGTTGTATTTGCCTCTGTATTCGGTCAAATTCCAATTGCGCTGGCATTGGCTTTATTGTTGAACCGTCAAATAAGAGGGGCAAAATTTTTCCGCACGATTGGTTTTATGCCTGTGGTTATTTCAACTGTCGTCATCTCCATCACATGGCGAATGATTTATAACTCAGAATATGGTTTGTTAAATAACTTTCTGGAAGCCATTGGATTAGGTTTCTTACAGCAGAATTGGTTAGGGAACCCGACATGGGCGATGGTGGCCGTTTGTGTGACCATCATTTGGCAGTTTGTCGGGCTTTATTTCATCATTTTCTTATCTGCTGCAAACGGTTCCAGGGGAAATATTAGAGGCGGCAGATTTGGACGGGGCTTCTGAATGGCAAAAAACACGCCATATTATCCTTCCTTCTATACGAAATATCATTTTGATATCAATCGTTCTTTGTATTAGTGGAAGCCTCAAAACCTTTGATTTAATTTATGTGATGACATCAGGTGGTCCGGCCAATTCTACAGAAGTGATGGCTACATATATGTATAACAAAACATTTGAAGGGCTCCGCTACGGGTATGGTAGTGCCATCTCAGTCTTAATCTTTGTCTTTAGTCTCACGATGATCTTGATCACTACTAAATTATTAAAAAGGAAAGAGGTGTAAGCCAGATGGATAAAGTAAATGTGATGCACGATTCCGAGGTAGCGCGTAAACGAAAATTCTTGAAGAAAAGTACGATCTACATCATCTTGATGGCGTTTACCATTGTGAATGCATATCCGATTTTTTGGATGGTTATGAACTCTTTCAAATCCGGTCAAGAATTTGCCTTTAATCCATTTGGAATACCGACAGAATGGATCTTCACTAATTATATAGAGGCTTGGTTTACTGCAAATATAGGTACATATTTTTTTAACAGTTTACTAGTTGGTATTGTAGCTTTAATTGTTTGTATTTTCGTTGGAGCCCTGGCTTCTTATTTCTTAGCAAGATTTCAATTTAAAGGAAGAGATTTATTATATGGCTTTTTTTTGTGATTGGCTTATTAGTCCCTATTCATGCAACACTTGTGCCAATGTTTATTTTAATGCAAAAATAGGGTTTTTTAAACACCCATTTAGCGTTAATATTTCCTTATATTGCATTTAACCTGTCTATTACCATCTTTTTATTAACTAGTTTTATGCAAAGCTTTCCAAAAGAAATTGAGGAATCCGCCATTATGGATGGATGCGGTCCATTTAAAATCTTTTGGTCGATTATTTTACCAATGAGCAGGCCTGCTATTGCGACGGCGGTCATTCTAAATTTTATTAATAACTGGAATGAATTTTCTTTTGCGCTCGTTTTGATTAATGATGACGCATTAAGTACATTGCCATTGGGTCTTGCCAATTTTGCCGGACAGTACGCGACCAATTACACGGGACAGATGGCGGGACTTACGATTGTATTAGTACCAACAATATTATTCTACTTAATAATGGAAAAACAGATTGTTAATGGAATGACACAAGGAGCAGTAAAAGGGTAGATTTTATCTCAAATGCAGGTATACGAGAGGCTATCATCCCTGGAAGAGGAGCTAATCCCCCAACATAGTTAGAAATAGTCACCAATAAAAAGCATAGTCAACTGTACGCAATAAGAAAAGGAATTGAAAAACTAGGATAATCATGCGAAGGAATCAGATAATGAAACAGGCAGTAATGTATTCGAACAGATGAATTAATTGGAATATATTACCAACCAAATTGAAGAATCGATCCACAAATAGAACTAATTATTTCAAAAATATTTGAAATGTTGAGAGGCAATGTTTATAATAAAGTTATGAATAATAACCGATGTCTTTAAAGTACTTCGGGATCCAATACGTATTCGAATCATTGAAATGTTGCAATTTGACCAGGAAAGGAGAGAATTTTTACCGGATACACTAGTGGCAAAAAGAGGAGTTTTGCCCAATAGATATATGGAAAAGAAGGTACCAACATTTCAAAGGCCAAATTGTCTTATCATCTCAAAGAGCTGAGAAAAAAATGATATTGTTTTTTTAGGTGAAAGAAGGGAAACGGAATTTTATCTGTCCCACATAGCTGTTTAGGACCGATTCTAAGCTGGAGTCGTATTAAATATAAAATCACAGATTAATTTGCCTTATGGAGGATAGATATATGAAAAGAGTTCAAATTTATCAAGTAGATGCCTTTACCCGGGAAAAATTTCAAGGAAACCCAGCTGGGGTTGTTCCAGACGCAGAAGGTTTGGATGTTGCGCAGATGCAAAATATCGCTCGGGAAATTAATTGTTCGGAAACAGCCTTTATTTTTCCTCCAGAATCGTCTAATCATGATTGTAGAATACGATATTTCACGCCAACTACCGAAGTTCCTGTTTGTGGTCATGCAACGATCGCTGCTCTTTATGTATGGGCACATCAAAGTAATATAACGGGTTTTTCAAGGGTCAATGTTAAAACGGGAGCAGGAATATTACCTATAGATATTACAGAGAAAAACAATGATTATCAAATCGTTATGACTCAAGGTGAAATTGAATTTGGGCCAGTCATTAAAGGCAATGAACAAGAACTACTGCTCTCTGCCCTTGATCTCAAGTTGGATGAACTTCATGATCATTGTCCCATTCAAATCGTTTCGACTGGACATTCGAAGGTACTGATTCTTATTAAATCGAGAGAGAAGCTTAATCAATTATCACCCAATATGAATGTACTTTTTAATCTTAGCAAACGCATCCAATGCAATGGGTACTATGTTTTTACGCTTGATTCAAAAGATAGTAGTATATTAACTTACGGTAGAATGTTTGCGCCTGCTATCGGAATAAATGAAGACCCCGTTACCGGAAATGCTAACGGCCCCGCTGGTGCTTATTTAGTTCAGCACAAATTGATACCAGTAAAAGGGAAAACGATTCATTTCTCAGGATTCCAAGGCGACTTGAAGAAGCGCACAGGAACAGTGGATGTTACTGTCCATTGTAGCGACCAAAAACCTGCACAAGTTCAAGTAGGCGGTTATGCAGTCATCGTTTTTCAAGCGGAAATCACGATTGGAGATGAGGTCTCCAGCCATTAAATGGCTAAATTTGTTTTGTATCATATACCTTTTGTAAAATCTCTCTTTATGAGTAACGTAATCATCCACTATAGGCTTGCATACATTTAACGTGTCTGAAGGGCCCCGAAGGAGACTATGAAATCGACCCGTCTCCTTTTGTTTTGCCACGTACTTTTTGGGTTTTTTCGGTAATCCTCTCTCCTTGGATGATTTATTAAAAATTTTTCTAGGAGGAGGTAGTGTAGATGCTTGTTGGTATAATATAGGCTACCGTTTTACCATATAAGCGTCACCTCCCTTCCTTTAAAAAATCAAAGAAAGTTAAAACGGTGCGCTGTCCTCATATGAATCCTTTCTATTGATAAAATTAATTAGTGAAAGTGTGGCGCATTTACATAGTCGCTTCTTTCCAAAGTGGATATGACTATTTTTACTGATTCATTTTATACTGCTTTATACCATACCTTGACGGTTGTACCTTTACCGACCTGACTCGCTAATTCGACTGTTCCGCCGTGAGCTTCAATAATGTCACGGGCGATAGCCATGCCGAGTCCGGTTCCTCTAATATTTGTTGTATTGGTTCCGCGATAGTAGCGATCAAAAATCTGTTCTAGTTCTTCTGGAGCGATTCCTTTTCCGTTATCCTCAATAGAGATGGAATCATAGGTAATAATCACTGAAACGGCAACATTGTCGTCATTATGAATAAGCGCATTGTAGACAAAGTTTAGAAGCGCTCTCTTCATTAAATGCTGGTCAATAGAAATCTTAAGATCCGGCGCTTCGCTAATAAAGGAAATTTCATGATCACTAAATTGCGGGTCATTGAGCAAATCGATGACCATTTCACGTACAAAAGCTTCTATGCTCGTTTCCTTTAATTGCAATGGCATTTCGTGGTTTCTCAGTCGCATCGTTAAGTTAAAGTCATCGAGTAAATTCTTCATATAAGTGGATTGTCTTTCAATAACTTCAGCGTACTCCAATCGTTCATGTAGAGGCACCTCTCCACCGCGTAATAATTCGGCATAGCGTGGATAGATGCTAGCGGCGTTTTTTAAATCATGAGACACATTGTTTATCCATTCGTTACGCATTTTCTCTAGTTTCAGTCGTTCTTCTTCGTGCTTCATCAGCGTTTCTGATACATCATTTAAGTTGGAAAAGACAGATTGATAAATCCCTGGTTTTTTTGGATTTAGAACTTTGAAATTACGGTGTTTGAGCTGAGATATACGTTCAATCATTGTGTTTACAGGCTTTGTAAGAATCGAGCTAAACAGAAGTCCAATAACGGCAGCAATCAGCAAGTCAACGATAGTAATGGCTAGAAGAGACCTAGAAACAAATGAAAGAATTGAGGCGGAATCAACCATGAAGACAACTCGCCGTTGTTCTTCGAGATAGGGGATGCCGACAATATAACTAAATCCTTCATACTCTCCAAGGAAGTACGTATTGAACTCATCATCCATATACTTATATTTATGAACAATTTCGATCGGGCTATAATTATTAGATACAGTGTCAGGCGCTAGGTATGATGATATTACTTGCCCATTGTCGTCAAGAACCTGCATCCAAGCACCATACTCTTCTAAAGCTTTCTTTCCTTCTTGAGAAATAGCTGGCTCCCCATTTTCAAGCATCATGTATTGACTAAAACCTCGCGTAAACGATTCCCCCGAGTCGCTCGCAACCTCCTCAATGCCTCTTGTCTGTTGATAAATTAGTATTCCTATAAGAATAAAAGTGTTCACAAATACAACGATGAACACAATACTGAGTATCGAGAGTAGGTAACGTCCCGTTAGCTTCCATTTCATTTTATCCCACCTATTTCCCATGGAATCGGTAGCCTAGACCTTTGACTGTTGTAATATATTGAGGATTTGATGGCGTTTCCTCTATTTTCTCCCTTAGCCTTCTGATATGAACCATTAACGTATTATCCGCACCATAGAAGTCTTCTCCCCATACGACTTGGAAAAGTGTTTCCTTACTCAAGATACGGTTCGGGTTCCTCATGAAGCAGGCCATTAACCCGACTTCCTTTGCGGTTAATTCTAGCACGTGTCCATCCTTCGTTACCTCTGTTTCCTCTGCATTAATGGAGAAGAGACCAATCGTCGTTGAAGAATTTTGTTTTGGAGGCTGTTCAACATCCAACGCGTACAATCCAGCACGCCTTAGCTGTGCTTTTACACGATAGGCAACTTCTTTAGGACTGAAGGCTTGGTGATATAATCATCTCCGCCAATAGCTAGTCCTAATATTTTGTCTATCTCGTCAGCTTTTGCGGATAGGAACAAGATTGGTATGCGAGAGACTTCTCGAATCATTCTACATAGGTCGTAGCCTTCCCCGTCAGGCAACATAACGTCTAATATAGCTAAATTGGGGGAGAACTGCTGGAATTGCTTCCAGCCTTCTTGAACACTGCCCGTTGTTTCTACCATCGTAAATCCCTCTTTATGTAAGGCTGTTTTTATTAACTGACATAAGTCGTTTTCGTCATCCACAATCAATATCCGGGGCTGTTCCATTACTTATCATCCTTTCAAGAGGAAACGTCTTCTCTTTATAATATCAGCGTTTGCTGATTAGTCTATGCCATTTAAGGATTTTGTAAGGTTGACGTGATTTTGAGTTAAGGACGGAGGGATATAGTAAAGACATGAAAGGAAGGTGCATAGGACATGGAATCATTATTAGTTGTTGAAAATGTTGAAAAAAACGTATGGAAAAGGTGCAAATGCTTTTAAAGCGCTAGAAAATATATCTTTTGAGATTGATTACGGGGAATTTGTTGGTGTAATGGGGCCATCCGGCTCGGGGAAGTCAACACTTCTGAATGTGCTAGCAACGATCGATTCACCAACAACAGGTGATATCTATATTGAGAATGATAATATTGCGAAAATGAAGGAAGAGAAGCTGGCTGATTTCCGTCGCGGAAATTTGGGGTTTATTTTCCAGGACTACAATTTGCTTGATTCATTAACTGTTAGAGAAAACATCTTGTTGCCGCTCGCGATTGCCAAAAGATCAGTAGCAGACATGAAGGAAAGAGTAGAAACAATAGTAACTTCCTTTGGTATTGATTCATTATTGGACAAGTACCCTTATCAAATTTCTGGCGGTCAAAAGCAACGGACTGCGGCTTGCCGTGCACTCGTTTCTGATCCAAAGTTAATTTTCGCCGATGAACCGACTGGGGCGCTTGATTCAAAATCGGCAACAGACTTATTAGAAAGTTTGAGTAAGTTAAACGAATTGCAAGAAACGACCATTATGATGGTAACGCATGATGCATTCGCTGCTAGCTTCTGCCGTCGAATATTGTTTATTAAGGATGGACAATTATCTGAAGAAATCTTACGTAGGAATCAATCGCGTAAGCAATTTTTTTCAAGAGATACTTGATAAATTGGCAAGTATGGGCGGTGATGCTAGTGACGTTATTTGATCTTGCCTTAAAAAAATATAAGGCGTAATCTTAAAAGCTATGGATTATATATCGGTTCAACGATTTTCTCCATCATCATTTACTTTACCTTCGTCACATTAAAATATAGTGAGGACATTAGTGCTTTATCGGAAGCATCGAAGAGAATTAGCAGCATTATGAGCTCATCTGCCTTTGTATTAATGATTTTCGTAGCGATTTTTATTGCTTATTCTAATTCGTTTTTTTATGAAGAAACGTAAAAAGGAAGTCGCTTTATACTCTTTAATGGGCGTACGCAAGCGTTCCATTGGCTGGATGCTATTTTTTTGAGAATATGGTCATCGGCTTACTTTCATTAGCCGTAGGTGTTGGCTTAGGGTTCCTGTTATCACAGCTGTTGCTGTCATTATTATTGAAGCTCATGGGATTGGAGATCGCCATTGGTTTTGCATTCTCGATGAGTGCTGTGGTTCACACATCGATTATTTTTCTGATTATCTTTTTTTGTCACTTCGTTGCAAGGGTATCGTGTCATTTATCGCTTTAAATTAATTGATCTATTTCATGCGGAAAAGAAGGGAGAAGAGCTTCCAGAGGCACGTATAGTATCTGCCATTTTTGGTGTTATTACACTTGCAGGCGCTTATTGGATGGCACTTCAAGATTTAACATCCTCAGAAGCTTGGCGTTTGCTTGGTATTGCGATGCCACTCGTGATCATTGGTTTAACAATCTTAGGGTCATATTTAATTTTTCGCAGTGTACTCGTCTATTTACTTCGTGTGATGAAGAACCGAAAATCATGGGCGTGGAATGGCCTCAATTTATTGACCGTGTCACAATTGCTTTATCGAATAAGAGGAAATGCGCGTACTTTAACCATAATTGCTATTTTGAGTGCAACAACGATTACTGCAGGGGGGGCTGTTTTTGGTTTGTACTATAACGCTGAGAAAAATGTACAAACATATGCACCCTTTACGTTTATGTGGGAAGGGGAAAAGCAGACAATCGATTCCGCTATCGTTGAGTTTGCCGAGACAATTTACAGCAAGTCAGTCCGCGTGATGAAGGATGGTATTGAAATGGAATACACTCTTTTAAATTCCTCCACCTTTTCTAAACTAGCTAATCAATTAGACTGGGAGAATATAAAAGCGCCTGATGACGGTCACGCCTTGTTAATCGACGCATTCTACGACGAACGCTGGTCAACGAAAATAGAGTCGGTGCAATTAGAAGATACGAGCTACCCAATATTAGCTCTTTATAGTGAACCCGTCTTTAACATGATGACGATGGGAGGGAGCGCGTTAGTTTTAACTGATCGACAGTATGAAGATATAGATGCGGAAGAAAAAGTGTTTCAAGCGGTTCAAGTGAAAGATTATAAGAATCAGTTAGTCCTTTCGCAAGAGCTATCGTCGAAAACGGAGAACTTTTCTAGTGCTGTACAGGATTATAAAGATTTAATCGAATCATCGGGGGTTATGCTATTTGTCGGCAGCTTCTTAGGACTTGTTTTCTTAGTTGCCACAGGAAGTATTATCTTCTTCAAGATGATGACTGAAGCAGAGGAAGATAAAGCAAAGTATACGGTACTTCATAAGGTGGGCGTCTCTAAAAAAAGAAATGAAACGAAGCATTCGCCATCAAGTAGGCATGATCTTCATGGCTCCGCTACTCTTAGGATTGCTGCATGGTGGGGTCGCACTACTAGCTTTCTCCAACCTTTTACAAATGAACTTGTGGATACCGATTTTAATATGGATGCTTGCTTATACGGTCATCTACATCATTTATTATTTTGTGACTGTAAGAAACTTTAAGCAAATCGTTTTACAAAAATGACGAGGAGGATTTTACAATGAAGAAAACTTTCGGAGTTGTTATAGCTATTTTCATTCTATTTGTCGGTACGCTTATTGTACTAGCTACAGTTGATATTAATCGTATTGGGAAAGACAATATGTATGTTCAAATAAGTGAGCCTGTAGAAGTAGAAGAAACGAAGTTAGACTCAGGTCAGATTATGCAACGCTACTGGTATGAATTACCCGCATTCGATGAACAAGGAGACATGACTCCGGTGGAATTCTCGGCAGCAAAGGAGCTTCGGACAGGTGCCTACTTAATGCTTTATGTGAAAAACAATGACCATGTCACGTCGTATGATGAAGTAACGTGGGAGGATATTCCGATTGGAGCACAAGAAGAATTAAAATAAACACACGTTTCCCTGAACCTTTTTTTGTTCAGGGATTTCACTGTTCAGGCATGAAACTACGTGCTCTGTACGTGTGAAAGTAAAACTCCAATGGTAGAAAAATCCCCAACCGTTATATTAGTGGCTGGCCGTCAAACCAACTTCTAACAAACGAAAGGAGATGTTACAACGGTCGTTTATTTACTTTGTTAATACAATAGAAACCCCCGTAATCGAATCGGCAGCGTTCCGAACATAGGGTTCATAAAATTAAGAAGGTGATAGTCGGAGCATTAAAGGACGTGCTTAGTCAATTGATATAATTTCATCGCATCCGCCTTGTTGAGTGTGGGAAGTGAGAGGTCGACAGCTTTAGTACGGTCCCAGGCAATTAGCGGCTGCGGCGGAGGATTATCCATGAGCGTGATCATCGGTCGAATACTCTTATTCACAGGCTGTGCGAAAAGCCTTCCCATAACGCGCAATATGGATTTAAACGGCTGAGCCAAGTGGTTCGTACCGCTGTTTGTATATCCGGGATGATTGAGAATGAAGCTTGTTTTCGCGTTTTTATGATTTTCAGCATAGGCAACTCCAAGCAGGTCGTTCGCTCGTCCGCCCTGCAGAGTAGCCTTCAGTAATCCGTATTTGTTTTCGAGATTAAGGTCATCCCAATGAATTTTTCCTTTCGTCAACCCGGTAGCGCCGATGCTTACAATAACAGGATTGTTCCCATTCTCTAGCAACTCCGTCAAGCCGTAGCTAAGAACAAATCGGCTCATATAATAGAGAACGAACGTGCTTTCATATCCATCCGCAGTTAATTTACGTTTAGGAAATTGTTGCATCGCTGTGAGAACCAGCCCGTCAAGCGACTCATGTCGAGCTTGAACCTCTCGAATGACTCGACGATTTTCCGATAAAGATAACAGATCAGCTTGAATAAAGGAGGCGCGATCCGCAGCACCCAATTGTGCCGCCTCGTCTAGAAACTCTTTACCCCTGTGACGGTTGCTCCCGGAAACGGTCACGTTGCTTCCTTGGCGCAAATAGTGAATCGCTAGTCCTCTTCCCATTCCGGAAGTACCACCAGCTACGAATAAGTCTTTCATTCTTCCAACTCCCTTGCATATGAATTAAATCTACATATGTTGACTAGACAACAATTGTCAATTAATATATTAATACCATTAACCAATGCTAATCAATGAGCAGAGTTTCAGATCTGTTGTGTAAACAACAACTTGACACTATTGTGGTTTTTCCGGTTGGGATCATGGTACAAGGAGATGGTGAACTGTGAGTATAGTCAACCCTAGTGACCCTCGAGCGAAGCGGACGAAAAAAATATATTCAAAATGCATTTGGAGATTTACTCGCGGAAAAGGATTTCGAAGCTATCTCCATTCAAAATATTATGGAGCGGGCTGGGCTGAATCGTGCAACCTTTTATAATCACTACCAAGATAAATATGAATTGCTAGAGTTGACTCTGAATGAAGCGTTTACGGATATATTATCCGCATGGATTCCTCCAGATACGGTCATTCAAGGGCCCGAGTTGTTACGGAGATTAATGAAAGCTGTTTGCGAATGGCAGATAGAAATGACGAAGCGGCTAAATTCACGGCGTACACTGTCTAAGGCGATGGAGGAAGCGGCTAAACAACAGCTGTATCATGTCATTATCTCTTGTTTGACAGATGTCAAAGACTTTTCGGTGCAAGAACAGAGAAAATTAGAGAGGATTGCAACGATGATTAGCTGGTCGATCTATGGTGTGGTTGTAAAATGGAGCTATTCACAGGAGGAGCCTGCCGAAGCCATGATTGAACAAGTGCTTCCTCTTTTGCTCTCCAACCTGCATGCGCTTGACTTCATGGATGAAAGGTGAGCAAGCGAAGTCGATTGCACTTGCGGATCACGCGGCATCTCGAGGCAATAGTTTGGCTACAAGGACAATCAGGCAGGAAGATCTTCATTTTAAGCACTTAAAAGCTTGTTTTCATTGTTTCTAACATGCACTAGGAGGTTGGTTCGTGGAGTTAATGTTAATAGCTGCAATACTGATGCTGATAATTGTCATTGTCATTTTTGCTTTATTAGAGAATGGCGGATCGAAGCCTTTGAAAACTTCGTTTGCATTCATTTTATTAATCGTCACTAATTGGGGTTTATTTTTGTTTGGTTTCTATACACTATTTTCTCCTGAATTAGGGGATTTGTTATGGGATGTCTCCTGGATAAGCCTATGCTTAATAGGAGTAATCACTGGTTTAAGAGAACTGAAAAATAATAGACTTTTTGCAATTCTAATTTTTTTGTATATCTGCACTTACATTTATATTTTTTTTATTTTCGCTTTTCATTGGTAGTATGTAAGTATTGGTATCCCAACGCTCGACGGGTGATGCTGGTTCTTTTAGGTATTATAGTGGAGAATGACCTATCTCTTTTATCATTAGAGAAGAATAATAGGTTTAAATATTTGGATAATAGAAGGTGTACATCATCAATGGGTAGCACCGAGCTTCCGTAAGGCCGACCTAATCATATTTTTAGATATAAAATATTCAGTAAGGGTATACAGAATAATCAGGAGATTTATATTACAAAAATTAGAGATTGAAAAAGCAAATTATAAGCCAACCTTCAAAATGTTTAGGAAAATGTTTGATTGGAATGCAACATTTGAAAATGAAAGTAAGCAAGAAATTTTAAATATATTAAGCAAATACAAGGATAAGTTAGTATTTGTAAAAACTGATGCTGATATTGAAAAGTATTTGGAAAAACTAATGTAAGAGAGTGGTTCAGTGGAATGGGTAGAAAATAAAAAGGTGGGACTTATCAAAAGAGCTAGAGACAGAGGTACGTAGTAACCTATGTGGATGGGCATAAAAGTATTATATAAGTGACGATTCGCAAGAAAAAGGGGCTACTTTGAAGATATTTAAAGTATATAGAGGGAGGTATTAATAAAAAAAAGACATCTTAATCGCATTACTTTATCGAAAAACCGCATAATCCTGACGCTACCCCTGTAGGAACAAATAAACCCCCGTGAGCGGTCAACTCATAACAGGGGCTTTTTCGGTTACAGTTTTAAGCGGTTGCATTGTAATATATGACACTCGATCTAAGGTTTCATATAACTCAGCTGAGACAGTTGGTTTACAATCTTTCAACGAAAAAGACCATAACAACAGCGTTTCTTCAACTGCACAAAATCAACAGTCCAAAAAAGATGGCTCGTCGACTGTTGATTTTGTACAGTCCAAATTGGAGCCTGATTCTATGTATAAAGTACTGGTTAACTTCCCGTAGTTTTGTTCAGTCAAGTTTAACTAATGATTATTCATCGTTCGGATTTTAGGCGTATTTACAACTCTTCCCGGATTAAAATTGTTCGGATTTGAACAAAGGAAAATACTTGTATCTGTCGGGATGTGGATTCTGGTATAATAAAAAGACAAATAGATACGGCTAATGGTGGGACGGTCGCTTTTCTTTTCCCTGAACGTTTAGGGGGAGAGGAGGTGGACGTTATGACGACATATGAAGCTATTGCTATTGCTATCAATGCAAGTTTAGTCGTAGTTGGCGTATTCTCGATAATCATTTCGATTATCCTTACGCTCGTCGTCACTTTTTAT
>BAXO01000045.1 GCA_001310555.1 Bacillus sp. JCM 19058 | reverse complement strand
GGGCCGTAGCTTTAAATGTAGTAAAGGCAAGGTCTTCCTATTTTTCATTTTATATTTCATTTGTTCATGCTTGTGTTCCTTCAATTCATTGATCACATGATCAAACAAAGATATATTTCGGTAGCTGTGTTTTGTTTTAAGTGGAGCGCACACGGTCGGTCTATCAAAAAAATTGTTAGTGCTTTCACAGCTGGTGTTCTTACATTTAGTATTCTTCCTACAACCTCACTTGCAAACTCTGAGAATAGTCAGCCTACGAATGCTGAAATAGCACCTGTACAGCAAACAACTACATATCAGCCAATTTCTCCTGCCGCACAAGCCGCTTACTCGAAAGCAGTAGCAAATGATGAAGTAGGGGTTCAAGGGCCTAGAAAAACTGCTGTTGTTTGGGCTCTACGCTATGGTGGAGATTTACTCGGTTCTATGGTTTCAAACTTAAGTAAAAAGAACGGAGACTTATTAAAAAAACACTCAAGTGAACTCGCAGATGCATTAGAAAGTTTTTCAAACGCTATTGAAGCTCGTTTAGTTGATTTTATGATTCATCAACTTGGTTTTCCTAGTGCATCAGCACGTAGTATCGCTTGGGTAATAATGCTCTTTGTCGGATAACTAAGCAAGGAGGGATAAAATGTTATATAACTCAGAAAGTGAAATCAAACAACTTAAATACCAATTTAAAATGTTAAAAATGATGATCTCTACTGATGAATATCCTTTTTATGGTTTTGTACTAGATCATAATTTTACAGAGGAGCAAACACGAGGGCTTTTATTCTTACTAAACACTTTTGAACATAAAAATACTAATAATAATCAACATACTCTCTCTTTTATCTCTCAAATTCAAGCTTATGAAAAACTTTCTTTATTTGGTATTACTGAAAAAAAAGCTCATTGACGCTAACGTTACGAAAAACGACTTTGAAGATTTGCTGAAATATATTTTTCCAGAAATCACTTTCGAGACTAAATATTTAGCGTTAGCTTTAAAAAAACAGGTATGTACGGAGATATTTTGTCAAAATTATACGAATTATAATAAACAGGCTAGTTGAAATAATCAGCTAGCCTGAAGGGGTGGCTGATTATTTTCACAAAAAAAGAACCAGTTTCCTAGTTCCTTTAAATAGCAATATCAATATTGTTATTGCTAAATATATAAAAATGTATGTATCTTTTCTATGCATGATTGGGTAAGTTCATTCGGCGCTTTCCCTTTTATTTGCTCCTCTTGCTGATCAACCGCATAAATTGTGCACTCCATTTCCATGTAAATACCGTTCTCCCAATATACGATAAAAACCGGTAATTCATGATTGAAAGCATCTATTACGACAATACCGATTTCATATAGTTCCTGCTTATCTAATTCTGGTTTTTCGACCTTTTGACTGACTCGAAGATATTTGAGCAGGGCAGCTCGGTGCTCCGGCAGCATAAACTTGGAGTTCCAGAGTTTGTTGCCTCGGTGTAGGTTAATCTTCTCGATGTCAAATAGCATGGATGTTCACCCTTCTTTACCGAATGTTTGTTCTTTTATTTTGTACGAAAATATGTTCGATTAAAAGTGGTAAATTAAGCCAACAATAAAAGAGCACGCATATGTAGTTGGTTAGGCAATATAACCTTTTTGCTAACATTATACACAAACGAGTGTTCTTGTTTTAACCTTTATACCTGATTATAAAAATTACTCTTAAAAGTCGCTTTTTATCTTTCGTGCCAAATTCGTGCCAAATCACTATTAAAATAAAAAGGCAAGGGTTTGGGAAATCACCCAAACCCTTGCCTTTACTGCATTTAATGCTACGGCCCCGGCAGGAATCGAACCTGCGACGCACGGTTTAGGAAACCGACGCTCTATCCTCTGAGCTACGGGGCCACGAATACGACAAGATTAAGTATACTGGTTATTGACATGATTTTAAAGGGGTTTTTCTAAAAAAGTTACAGAAACAATGAAAAACAAGGTGGTGTCGCTTTATTTAAAGGGTATTTAGCTAACACGAAAACAATAATTCTGGTACGATTAAGGGTAATTGAAGCATTGTGAGGTGGAGATTTTATGGATGAAGTCGTTGTCATTGAAAGAGCGCAAAGTGTGTTTGGCGATGAGCTGCAACTTCAACAGAGGGGCGAGGCTTTCGAGATTATTAGCAATGGTGTTTTTTTTAATGTCGACAGAAAACGGAAAATCGGAGCGGGAAATGGTTCGTAAGGCGATTCCTTTGCTTCCAGCCCCTCCGAAAAAGGTGCTGTTGGTGGTTTAGGGATTGGGTATACAGCAGAGCAAGCACTGACCGTTGGAGAGCATGTACAAGTAGACGTTGTCGAAATTGAACCGAAAATTGTCGAATGGCAACAGCATTTAAGCAAATTCTCAAATCGACCCCTTAAGAAGCCGCAATTGTCCGTTTATATTTCTGATATTAGGCATTGGATTCAGCAGTGTGATCAGTCCTACGATTTAATTTGCCTTGATACGGATAATGGACCTGATTGGATCGTTTCTGCTAATAATGAGCATCTATATAAGGAGGAAGGTTTGACCTTAGTTTACAGCAAGCTAAATGAGGGAGGAGTCGTTTCCTTTTGGAGTGCTTCCCAAGCGCCAAGTTTTCATCAACTCCTCTCGAGCCTCTTTAAAGCTGTTTATGAGTATGAAATCGAAGTTTCTTCAACCCTTCCCCCGGACTATTTGTATGTTGCTTGCAAGTGAGGAGACGAACAGTGCGTCTACAACCTGTCGGAATGGCTATTTGACGTTTGGTACGAATTGCCAATAAGTACCGCAGCGCCATAGCCATTCTAGTGGCCATACCGGAATTTCCGAAGCCAAAGGATACTGAATACGATTTGAAACACGACTAGCAGTGAACAAACGATGATGAGCTGACTATAGCTTACTTGAACATCCGACGGCAGCATGAGTAGAACGAGTAAAAGTATCGCTGTTTGGGCGAGATAATTCGTCAAGGCCATTTTTCCGTATGGTTGTAGAGCCTTTGACACAAAGCTTTCACGTTTGGAGCCAAGCATTAGTGTAGTCATATAAAATAAAGAAACGATAGGTCCGAAGGCAAGAGCAAGCTGAATAAATCGTGTGCTTTCTGGTATCTCTCCTCCTTCAACTAGGAACGGTATCGGCATAAATCCGCTCTCTGGGGCAACGTTCACTAGAATAACGACACTGAGCACGGTAAGCAGTCCGCTTCCGAGCCAAACGAGACGAATTTTCTTTACGTGTAATTTGAATACTTCAAACAAGCGATACTGGCCGACAGCTAGTCCAAGAATAATGAGCGGTAGCGGCAGGAGTGCCTTTATGCCGACGATAGAGAGGACAATAACTCCCACTATTCCTATGATGGCGTTAACGAGCTTAGGGACTTTGAAAAACGGCAGTACGATAAATCCATACACCGCGTATAAGCTAATACTTCGCCCGAATTGAAAAAAAAGATGGATAATACCAAAGGCCAGAAGCAGGAGTAGTCTACGGCAATATAAGCGATATTTTGGCCTTCCTTTAGCTTCTGCCCGCGTTAAAAAAAATATAGAAACCAACTCCGAATAAAAATGAAAATATACTGAAAAACCGTCCTTCCACAAAGAAAAATAAACCGCGTTGCAGCCAAATATTCCAGCTGTCTGTCGGTTCCTCTATTTGGCCTAACCAAAACAATAAAATATTGACATAGGGTAAGCTACTAAGGCAAAGCCTCTAATGACGTCAAGAACTTGAATTCGTTCTGTAGTTAGAGCTGATTGTTGTTCCACGATAAGACTCCTTTCTTTTCTGTTTCATTTTACCCCTTTTGTTTATGCGTTAGTATCGATTTTTCTTTCAGAAAGGTGACAGTGATGTAAGCTTGAAAGGAGTAGGCTTTTCATCACTCAAATGAATAGATAAAACAATCGCTCCCGTACCATTGTTAATGGAAAGCGGAAGCGATATTGAATGAGTCATTCGCTAATTAATCAATTGCTCGGTTGCTTTTGCGGCCCTTCGTCGTTACGTGCGAGCAAATAATAAGAGAGGAGCGCGAGGACGCTGGAGAGGAACATTATTGCTCCCATTGGCACTGCTGTTTCTTCTCCGGCAACTCCGACTAATGGAGCCGAAGCAGCGCCGAGGAGGAAGGGAAGCAGCCCCAATAACGCAGAAGCGCTTCCTGCCTGATGCCCTTGCTTCTCCATCGCCAGTGCAAACGAAGTCGTTCCAATGATGCCGATGCATGAAACGAAAATAAAGACCGGGAGCACAATACTAAGTAATGGACCTTCAAAAATCGTCATGATCAAAAGGAATGCACCAGCGGTTGTAGACGTTATTAAACCAAATTGAAGAAATTTCTTCTCAGGAATTAACCCGGCGTATCTGCCGACAATTTGGGTACCGACAATAATACCAATGCCATTCATTCCAAACAGCAGCTGAACATTTGCGGAGACGTTTGATAAATTCCCTGATAGACAAACGGAGTTCCCGAAACGTAGGCAAAAATTCCCGCCATCATAAATCCTTGAGTCAGTGCGTAGCCAGCAAATTGTCGATCCTTTATGAGTGAACCAAACGTCAGGAGCGTGCCCTTTAACGAACTCGGTTTCCGCTCCTGGGGTGGGAGGGTTTCGCTTAGCTTCCAAATGACGACGAGCAGCATTAATATGCCGACGGCAGCAAGCAAAAGGAACACACCGTTCCATTCCGTAAATGTGAGAATACCCCACCGACAACGGGGGCAAGAATTGGCGCAAGCCCATTGACGAGCATCAATAACGCAAAGAATTTAGTCAATTCACTGCCGGAAAAGAGATCGCGCACGACGGCTCGCGAAATAACGATACCGGCTGCAGCGGTTAAGCCTTGCATAAATCGTCCCGCGATAAGCATGCCGATATTGGGAGCAAATGCACAGAGGAGCGAAGCAATGACATAGAAGACTAGTGCGATTAACAGAGGAGCACGACGTCCTTTTACATCGCTTAACGGACCCATGATGAGCTGACCGGCAGCAAGGCCTAGCAGACAGGCTGTCAGGCTGAGCTGAACGAGAGAGGGGGTCGTCGCCAAATCGGTTGCGATTGCTGGGAAGCTAGGTAAATACATATCGATTGTCAAAGGACCGAACGCTGCCAGTAAGCCGAGTAAAACCGCAAGTCCGAAGCGTCTAATTCCAGTAGGAGCTTGTACCATTTGTAAAAACGACCTTTCCTATTAAATATACGAGTAACTAGTTCATTGTATCTTAAATGAGTAAAAAAAGGAAGCAAAACGCTCAGTTCCGCATGAAGTCTAATTCGACAAGGAAATTCAATTATGCCGTCGCATCGCTCCACTTTTTTTCAGCGTGATCCAGCGGGAATGGATACAACTCATTTCCGTTGCTTACGCTAATAATCAAGAAAAAACGGGAAGAGCAGAAGGCTCGTCCCGTTTGCGATTAAGCAATCTTTCCTGTCTTCATTGATTTTTGATTGTGAACCGGATTGGCCGATACTTCTTTAAAAGCACAGTAAATAAAAAATACAGCAACTAGTAGATAGCCGACGGCAAAATCAGGAGCCGCGTTGAAGGCGAGCGAAGGAGCATGCATAAAGCCGACAAAGGATAGGCATGCAGCAATGAGAGCAAATAAACTCGCAAGCTTGAAGTTCTTATCGATTACAGTAACCGTCATGGCCCCTAACAAAATCGCGGTGAACATCGCACCTTGGCCAAGAGGGACGATCCCTTCAGAAATACCGGCAACGACCTCGCCAGCTGAATTGTTGAAGCGAGTCATCAAGTAGTTAGCCAAATAAGGAAGCATGGCCAAAGCTACAGCTGGATAATACTTTTTATCGTTTGATTGGAAGGTTGTAACAATCATAGACATCCCGACAAAAACGAGAATAGGGGCTATTGCTGCAAGCGGAATAACCGCAGCAAGGGCAGCGATCACACCGGACACAGCAGCAATTCCAAATACGACAGCATTTAAAATACTATATCCCCGACCAGCACCCATTTGCTTCGAGCCGACTGTTGCTATATAGACCGTTGTTGGGAAGGGACCTCCGAAAACGGCCCCGAGCATTGCTCCGATCCCATCGACAGCCTGACACTCTCCGACTGGATAAGCATCACCTTCTGCTTCCATCGCATCAACATTGTTCATCGTCTCGATGGCGTTGTATATCGTTATCGGAATAAGAACCGCAAGCAGACCGATTAATGAACCGAACAAATAGCTCATGCCATCAAAAACAGCAAGAGACGGTAGAAGGGGATAAAACCCGACGTGAGACAAGCCTTCGGCGATCGTTCCAGGTGACTGATAACCGAGAGCAAATGCAAGAATGGTTCCGATGATGATTGCAAACAACGAAGTTGGAATCCGGAAAGGCATCGCGATTTTGCCGATAAAGCCAACGATTATTATCGCGAGCGCAACAAGGCCGACAACCGGGACAGAGAACGTATTGAACAGCATTTCTCCGGCGACGAAAGTAAGTGCCACCCCGGCCAATGCGCCGAGTAAGGCAGCCCGAGGCAAATGATTTCGAATCTTGTTTCCGACTAGGCTGACTAGTGCTTCGACGAGGCCGCTTAAAAAGGCAGCGGCGACGGCAATTTTCCAAGCCAATTCCGGATCGCCAGTCAGGGCAAGAGCTGGGGTTAGTACGCCAAACAGAAAGACAAACATAACCGGAGTACTAATTCCATAAGAGAGAGCTGTTACATCCGTACGCCCCTCTTTTTGTGCCAGTCTTTTCGCCATATGGCGTAGTAGAGATTTCCGGCCATGACAGCGACCGCCGCGCCAGGTATCACTTTTCCAAAAACAATACTCGCCGGGAAACCCATTCCGAGCATGGTGACAGTAATCACGACAAAATTGGCGAGGTTGTTTTGAAATAAGGCAAAAAAACGCATCGGTATCTTCTTTTTTATATAAAGGATAGTTGATCGTTTTCGTAGACATGAACATTTCTCCCTTCGTCAAGAGCGAACAGCTGCGAAATCGTCAACGAACGTTACGCTGCCTGCTTGTAATGATTGAATCCGGGCGAGAGATTCTACGCGATAGCCCTGCTCTTCAAGCTGCTTGCGCCCGCCTTGAAACGATTTTTCGATCACGATGCCGAAGCCGGCAATTGAAGCATTCGCTTGCTTGACAATATCGATCAACCCTAAGGCAGCTTGACCGTTTGCAAGAAAGTCATCGATGATCAGTACGCGATCACCTGCTGCTAGGAAATCCTTCGAAACCGTAATGTCATTTGTTTCCCGCTTTGTAAATGAGTACACTTGGCTGACGTAAACATCATGATTCATCGTCAGCGACTTTTTCTTACGGGCAAAAATTAAAGGAGCCTTAAGCTCGGTAGCCGCCATGAAGCTCGGTGCAATTCCAGAAGACTCGATCGTTAACACCTTCGTGATGTTATTTTCGCTGTAAAGCCGGGCAAATTCCTTGCCAATTGCGATCATTAACTCCGTATCGATTTGATGATTAAGGAAGGTGTCAACCTTTAATACATCGTCTGATAACACCTTTCCCCGTGTCCGTATTGCTTGTTTAAGCCGTTCCACTCCAACCCCTCCAAAATAAAATATAATAAAAACCCGAAGATCGAGAAACAAACCAGTGATCTCGACATTCGGGTTTCCGAACGATCATTTCTGTCTAATCCTGAAAAGAAATGCGTCGCTGATCACTCATAGTCAAGCTATTTACGGTAGCTTGGTAGAAACTTGTGGTCCGTATCACCACGATTATACGAGTGCAAATAGATGTTTTGAGTATAGAGGATAGTATAGAGGAAAACCACATTTTTTTGAAAGACTTTTTTTTCTGGAAAAAAATCTTCTCCACCTTTTCAGCAAAAGGGAGCTGTTATTGCAAGGAAACAAGTGTTCACCTAAATCTCTCAATCTCAAGGCTGGCCTTTTTACCACCTCATAATTTTATGTGGGAATTTATGGAATGCGTTTACCGAGACAGGATTCAGGAAATAGAGTAGTATATCTTGCTTTAAAGTGCAAAACGGTATACTATTCGAGTAAACGATTATGCGGTGTAGCTGGTGGCATTAGATTGCAGGTCCGCTTTATGAACAATTCATGAACGAGCAGATAAAACATAGCATCTGGAAAATATTCACTTGTTGCGTGCAGAGCGATCAGTTAAAGTAAAGGCTGGCAAAAAATTAGCTAAAGGTGGCGAGCGTGCTATGAGCATTAAGAATTGGCTGGCAATAGCACTGTTCTCATTCATTCTAAGTAGCTGCAGTTTCGATCATTCGAGTACTGTCGAAAGTGAAAATGAACAAGTTGAGGGAGAGCTAGTCGTTTCCTTTTTTTGATGTCGGGCAAGGAGACAGTACCCTTTTTCAAACAGAGGAGTTTACGATGTTGATTGACACTGGTAGGCATGACAGTGATGCGATTTTCAATCATTTAGAGGAGCACGGAGTGGAGACAATCGATTTATTAATTTTGACTCACCCACATTCCGATCATATCGGAAATGCTGACCTCATCGTTCAGCAGTATGAACCAGCTGAAGTGTGGATGGATGGAAACGAAGCGACCTCCCAAACATTTGAACGTTTGATCGATGCTTTGCTTGAAGCAGATGCTGAGTATGTCGAACCAAGAGCGGGAGAAGCCTACGATTATGGGTCTATTCAGCTTGATATCATTCATCCGGCCGAGTTAACCGGAAACTTAAATAATGATTCATTGAGTTTGATCGTCACTTACGGTGAGGTCTCCTTTCTTTTTACCGGCGATGCCGAAGAACGAAGCGAACAGACAATGACAGAGTTAGGCATTGATTTGCAGGTTGATATTTATCAGGTTGGTCACCATGGCTCGTCAACATCGAATAGCGAGATTTTTCTGGACGCCATTCAACCGCAAGTGGCCATTTATTCAGCAGGTGAAAATAACTCTTACGGACATCCTCATGTTGAAGTACTGGAGCGACTCGAACAAAGAAATATCGAAGTATTCGGTACTGAACAGCATGGTACGGTCACACTCGTAACGGATGGAGAGTGGTTTGAACTTTCAACGGAAAGGTAGAGTAGATGTCTGGCTGCGTCACTCCAATTTCAACTTAATTAACAGGGAAAAATATGGCAATGCCAAAACGGGGCTGCTCAACTCTGTTTGGGAATGAGCAAAAAGGGTACAATAACAGTGCAATTGTGCGCCAGCTAAGGTATAAGAAAGGTGGATATTATTATGTTTAAGAAATTGTTTGGACTAGATAAAAAAGAAGCGTCTCCGGTGTCGCAACAGGAGATTGTTCATTCTCCCTTGACAGGGAAATATATTTCGATCGAGGATGTTCCCGATCCGACCTTTGCGGAAAAAATGATGGGGGATGGATTCGCAGTTGAGCCGTTGAACGGAAAAGTCGTTTCCCCCGTGTCTGGAGAAATTATTCAAGTCTTTCCGACGAAGCATGCGATAGGAATTAAAACGGCCGGAGGAGCAGAGATATTAATCCATATTGGCATTGATTCGGTTACGATGAAGGGAGACGGTTTCACGACCCATGTCGAGGAGGGAGATAGGGTAGAAGTAGGCGATCCCTTGGTCGATTTTGACGTCGCTCTTGTTGAGGAAAAAGCGGCAAGTATTATTACGCCAGTCGTTGTTACAAACCAAGACGAGCTTGACAGTCTAAGTAAAGAAACGGCAGTCGATGTTATTGCTGGAGAAACACCGTTATTAACAATGCAAGTGAAAAGTTAACTACGGCAAGAGTGAAGCACCTTTGGGTGGCTTCACTTTTTTTTGTCTTTTGTGCAACATGAAGCGAACATTTGTGAGCAGCTTGCGCCATGTTTATTGTTTATCGCACTGCTAGGAATGAAATGGACGGAGAAGGGATACAATTGTAACAGTAAACCGCTTAATATTAGAGGCGCAAAGGGTGATAAAGCATGGACGAAAAAAAGGGTGCGGTCATTACAGGCGGAGGATCGGGTATTGGTGCAGCCGCAGCGAAACGTCTCGCTCAAGACGGAATAACAGTATGTATAATGGATGTAAACGAAGCGCGCGCGGAGGAAGTTCAAGCGGAAATTATAACTAACGGAGGAGACGCGTTTATTCTCGATATTGACGTAAAGGATGAAGCGCGAGTCAAGGCAGGGATGGAGCAGGCGTATGCCCGGCTCGGTGTGCTTGGAACCGTATTTGTTAATGCTGGTGTCAACGGAACCTAGCGCCGATCGAGGATTTAACGACCGCTGATTGGGACGAGACGCTCGATACAAATTTAAAAAGCACCTTTTTCTTCGTTAAATATTCGATTCCTTATTTGAAAAAAATCAGGCGGTAGCATCATTATGACGAGCTCGATTAATGGAAATCGCACGTTTTCCGGAATCGGCATGGCCGCATACAGTACGTCGAAGGAGCAGGTAGCATTTATGAAAATGGCAGCACTTGAATTGGCGCAGTATCGCATACGTGTAAACGCGATTTGCCCAGGAGCGATTGAAACAAATATCGGTCAGAACACGAAGGCAATGCCCAGTTTGGAAAAAGTAAAGATTCCCGTTAAATATCCAGAAGGGAGTCAGCCGCTTGAGCATAAGGCTGGAAAGCCGGAGCAAGTTGCTGCTCTGATCCGTTTTCTCGCTTCGGATGAGTCCGCACATATAACAGGGACAGAAATTTATATAGACGGGGCAGAATCGTTATTACGGTAAAGATAAGAAAATCAGGTGGAGCTGCGTTTTCGCCTGTTTTTCTTGCTCTTGAAAAAAACTATTTTTAGAGCGGTTGCCTTGGTGAAAATACCACTAGAATAATGCACCAATTCCTGTTACACTACGATTGTCACATTTGAAAGGGAAGGGTGGGTTTTTTTTATGTTGGTTTCTGCTTTGATTATTTTCCTTGCCCAGCTGCTATTTGTCCCAATTTTAACTTTACGTACGATTATGATGGTAAAAGGAATGAAAGAAAAAGCATCAGCAATCGGAATATTAGAAGGTATCGTTTATGTTGGTGCGCTCGGATTAGTATTCAGCGATTTGTCTAACTATTACAATATGATTGCTTACGCGCTCGGATTTGGAGTTGGTTTATATATAGGTGCACTAATTGAGGAAAAGCTGGCGATCGGCTATGTTTCTCTCGAAGTGAATATTATGGAACGAAATGATGAGCTAACCGCCCGTTTACGTGAGGTTGGCTTTAGTGTCTCGACGCAAGAGGTTCAAGGGATGAACTCTGTTCGGTATTTGCTAGGATGTACGGCAAGGCGCGATCGCGAGAAAGAGTTCATTCAAATTGTCAGTTCCTATGAACCGAGTGCATTTATCGTTTCTTTTGAGCCTAGAAGCTTCAAGGGCGGTTACATTACGAAGGCAATGAAGAAAAGGCGCGAGAAATTCCTAAAGAGCAAAGAAAGTACTTCATAAGTGTTTTTATAAAATGTACGCACCTCTCCTGTAAGCATCAGCATAAGAAATGCTGGTGCTCCGCTAGAAGCTCGTTATTGCTTGCTAGTTTGCAGGAGAGTTTTCTTTTTCAGTTTCTCAGCCGTTGGCGTGCACTGCTCGTTTTCGCCGTTACCTCCTGATGACCGAGCGCCTTTGCTAGGCCGAAAATAGGCATGTTCCCGTAAACAGCCTCATAGCCCTTATTTTCGAGTAAATACGTTTCGTGAAATATACCTACAGCATTCGTTGAACCAGCTTTCTTGTAAAAATTATGCCACGCGGACACATGCTTTGCTTCTCTTGCATAGGCATGAAGCTTTTCAAAGGAACGCCAATATTGCACTAATAAAATCGTCCGAAAGTTGACGGCAGACTCCATTGCGAGGAATCCGAGATCCTTGTTCAGATGAAGCTCACGTAGCATCGGTGGCATCGCAGTAAAAACGGGCCACCACTGATGAACCGCATACCATTTGTTTACTCTCATGCCAATGATAAAGACGACGACATTTTCGTTTGATCGAACGGTAAAGCGCCCTTGATAAACCCTCTTCCTCATTTCATTCGTCCCCCTGTCTTTATTTAGAAGATTAGCGTTACTATCGCAGCCTCACACGACTCCAATGCAGAGTGACTTTGCGAATTCCGCAGTCTAAGGTAATCATCCAGGAATCGATGATTTGCAGGCGACAGCTTTTAATGGAATGCTGAATCGCTTAATAGGTCATAAACTGTTCCTCGAGCTTTGAGCGGTATCGTCCAATTGGCTCGGTGGTTTTCTTTCGTTAAAGAACAGCGACGCGAAATTCGTTTCTTTCGTTTGATATTGCTCCTTCGTCTTGAGGCCACTTTCGAAGTAATGCTATATTCCTTTTTCACGTCTTCATCTAGAAGGTTGACGTTACCAATTGCTCGTCAACGAGCTTTTTTTAAGGTTAGGTCAATTTGTCCTTAGCAGCTATTATCGCTTATTGCCTTATTTCGTATCCGGTTGTGCAATTCGTTGTCAGTAGACCGATGAGGACAAATTGTGCATGCGTTTCTTTTGTTATTTGAATAACATATCAAAAGATATATATCTTTTTGATATTGTAACCGATCATTGCTTGCTTGACAAGAAAAAATAGGCTCACTGTCTCGTTCACATCTCTTGAGCCCATAGGACAACCATTTGAACACCTTCGTCGTGTTCAATGTAGCCATTATTATGCGATACATAAACGACTGGAGGATCGCGATTTTCAACGGGTGAAGGTGGGTTAACCTAAAGTCATCACTAGCTTTCTACCTTGGGTGTTACAACAGTTGCTGTTTGACTTGCTGTCGAAATTTTCCCGGTGACATTCCCATTTCTTTTGTAAACACGCTCGTAAAATAATGGACGCTATCAAAGCCAATGGCTTCTGAAATCTCCTTAATCGTCAGATCGGTATCGGAAAGGAAGAGGCTAGCTTTTCTAATTCGTTCTGTTCGGACGTAACTGGAAAAGGATTGGCCCATTTCGGCTTTGAAAATACGTGATAAATGTCTACTAGAAATGTGGACATAATCAGCGATTTCATTTAGTTTAAGTCGCTGAGATAAATTGTCACGGATGTAAAGTTTGGCTTGGTAGACTAATGGTGAATATGTACTGAATTCTTTCGAAGCTTTTATTATCTTAGGTTGTTCGTTAAGTTGACCAAGATTACTTGCATAAAAAGAAGTACTGAGACCTTGAATCCAGTCATTCAATGCCGGATACGACTCAGAGGACATGAGCAGTAAAGAAGTCCAAATATAGACCAGCGGACTTTGTCCGGCATGAGTCAAGTAGAAATTATTCGTGTCTCTGAGCGTGCTGAATAAATCCCTGATTTCCTTTGTTGACTGCTTTTCGTTCAACTCAAAAGCAACATAAATAATATCAAGTCCTTCCTTACTAACAATTTGATGTGGAGTAAAAGGACGGGAAAGAAAAAGTGTCCCTCTGATTAATGGGAATGCTTGATCCTGGTCGATATATTGCCCTTTTCCAGAAACAATATAGCAAAGTTCAAAAAAAATGAATGTTGGTGAGGTCGATTAGTATAATGAGGTGATTGAGCTCCCCAATAATGAACTAAAATTGAAGTATCGATCCCGTTGATTTGTATGGCATGTTCATTCAGAAAACGCGAACCGTCGACAAATAATGGACTCCATTCCATCACCATATCCCCTTTCACTTATCCACTAAACGGTCAATAAATTAGATAGAATTAACGTTCTAATTATGCAAGGCGAGCTGAGGTTCTCACATGGATCCTGATTTCATTTTCATCTTAGCATGTTCCATTTACGTTTTTTTTCTTTTTAAGAGAAGAATGTCCTCAATTTATAAAAAATCGGCTTTATTCTAAAAAGACTGCTGACCAAACTTTACCTATACTGAAATGAAAGAGAATTCAAGAGCTACCGAGCAGAGTTATAGAGGATGAGCCGATTCTTCATGAGGAGTGACTATTTTCGATGAATCAATGGCAATTACTTTTGATGTTGGAGGTTTATTTATCAAATCAGCAAGGAGAGATTGAACCTGATTTGTATGCAATATTTCCAGCTAAATCAAAAGCAAGTAAACAAGAAATTATTCATCATTCGGTATGGATTTTGAAACAACAAGCAAATCGAATACTCGATAAAAATTTCAAAATCATTGGGGTCGGTTATGCGTTTCCCGGGCCTTTTGATTATGAAAATGGGATTAGCTATATCGATGGCGTGGATAAATTTGATCACTCTATGGTGTAAATTTGCGTGAAGAGTTACTGTATCAACTACAGCATGATCGTTTTTTTCAATCCAAAATAAAAAAGGATTTCTTAATTTTTTTTGATATTGATGCGAATTTATGCCATGGGTGAGTATCTCAATGGTAAAGCGCAATTATATAAGAAGGCGATTTTTATGACTCGCTACGGGGACAGGCTCAGCATTTATGGAAGATGGCCGATTAATAAAAGAGCGTGACGATGTCCTGTAAAATGGCTGGATTTATCATCAACCTTTTGGGCAATCGATGGTTGAGAGCGGTTAGATTATTGTTTATGGTGTTGATTGACTTAGTGAAAAGCTTCTGTCTAAGAGATAGGATTTTCGGAGGTGGGTGAAATACAAATCAAAAAAATAAACTTAGTAGAAAAGAGGTGGGAATATCGTGAAAACGCAAAAAGCCGTTAGTCAATCTCCACTACACAATGTTCAAAATAAAAGTCGTTTACAAGAAATGAAGAAAAAGCTGAAAAGGAATATTCCCCTGTACATCATTATCGCTCCAGTAATCATTTATTTTATCATTTGGCACTATTGGCCTATGTATGGAGTAATCATTGCCTTTAAAAACTTTTCACCTGCACTGGGGATATTTGACAGTCAATGGGCTGGATTCTCTCACTTTGAACGATTTTTTTAATTCTTTCCACTTTTGGAGACTCTTAAGGAACACTTTAGGACTGAGTATTTATAGTTTAGTAGTCGGTATACCTGCTCCTATTATTCTTGCATTATTGTTTAATGAACTAAGATCAAAGTTTTTTTTCGAAATGCCACACAGACGATAGCTTATGCTCCTCACTTTCTATCAGTTGTGGTTGCAGTAGGGATTTTATTTTTCTTCATTTCACCAAATAACGGTATAATCAACGCGATTATTGAAACATTCGGAGGAAAACGTATTGACTTTCTAGCAAATCCAGATAACTTTTGGCATATCATGGTGTGGTCAGGAACCTGGCAAGGGGTTGGATGGGGCTCGCTGATCTATACAGCTGCGATGGCAGGGATCCCACAGGAACAATATGAAGCAGCCTATATCGACGGTGCGAGTAAACTGAGAAGAATATGGCATATCACCCTACCAGGAATACGTCCAACTATTGTCATACTTGCCATCTTAGCAGTTGGGGGAATAATGGGTTCAGACTTCCAAAAGATCTTACTACTTCAAAATGGACTAAACTTGGAAACGTCAGAAGTTATAGCAACCTATGTTTATAAGAGCGGTATTATCGAAGCCCAATATAGTTTTGCTGCGGCCGTAGGATTATTTAATAACGTAGTAGGCTGCATTCTTCTCATTACAGTGAATTGGATTGCCAAAAAGGTAAACGAGACAAGTCTCTGGTAATGCATACGTTTACAGAAAGGGAGTGGCATTATGTTGAATCAAATTAAGAGGTCAAGAGGCGAAAAAAATATTGGATGGTTTTATCCTTATTGCTGTCATCCTTATCATGTTCTCATTTTTGTATCCCCTGATCTTTGTGTTATTTGCTTCGTTTAGTGATCCAAGACTAATTTATGAAAGTCCACTACTCATTTGGCCAAAGGGCTTTAATGTAACAAGTTATATAGAAGTCTTTAAAAACACTGAGATTTGGGTTGCTTTCAAAAATACAATTATCTATACAACAGTAGGAACATTTATAAACATTGTTATGACGACTTTAGGTGCTTATCCGTTATCAAGAGATCGTTTTTACGGAAAGAACGTCATTACATTCTTTATAGTACTGACGATGTTCTTTAGCGGTGGATTAATCCCGCTCTATCTCGTAAACCAGCAACTAGGATTAATGAATACGATGTGGGCACTTGTTCTTCCACCAGCAATTAGTGTGTTTAACCTCGTCATTATGAGGACGTATTTCCAAACAAATCTCCCTAAGGAAGTAGAAGAAAGTGCCTTTATGGACGGTGCTACAGAATTTCAACTGTTATATAAAATTGTATTACCCCTATCCACCCCAATCGTCGCCGTATTGATATTATTTTATGGGGTAGCGCACTGGAACTCCTACTTTGAAGCTTTGATTTATTTAACAGATCGAGAGAAATTTCCATTACAGCTCATTTTAAGAGAGATCTTGGTGCAAAACTCGATGGAACAAATGCTTGAAACAACGGTGGATGCAGGGTATGCAGACCGAATGATTGAAAAACAAAGCTTGAAATATGCAGTAGTGATCGTATCAACCTTACCTTTGTTAATTCTATACCCATTGTTATCGAAGTTTTTCGAAAAGGGCATTATGGTGGGATCATTGAAAGGATAGGTTGATCAATAAGGGGACTATTATGAAGTAACTTCTAATTTTTTTTGAAATATAAAAAAAATTGATATCTAGGATGCTACTGCATTTTTAGATATAAATAAAAGTTTTTAAATTAGGAGGAGTTAGATGAAAAGGCTTTCGTGGTTGGGACTGGTTTTGCTTCTAATTTTTTTCAATGGTATTGACTGCCTGTACCAGTGGCGATTCTAAAGCTAATAAGGAAGTCAGTAAGACGGAAGAGGGTAAGTTGTCGCTTCACTTTATGAAAAGAGGTTTTGGTAGTATTCATCCACCGGCAGATGAATTATGGATGTGGAAAAAGATGGAGGAAATGACAGGTATCCACATTGAATGGGAGGAAGTCCCGATGAGGAGAGCAGAGAAAAAGAATGTCATCATGTCATCCAAGGAATTGCCTGATGCATTCTATGGAGCTTTCGGTTTTTCGGCAGATGAAGTGGCAAGATATGGACAAGAGCTTATTTATTCCACTTGAAGACTTGATTGAAGAGCATGCACCAAACTTAACGGCATTATTTGATGAATATCCCTCAATTAAGCAAGCAGTCACAATGCCTGATGAACATATTTATTCTTTACCGTATGTAGATTTCTCACGTCCAGAGCGTTCTTTAAGATATAACATTAATAAAAGATGGTTAGAAAACATCGGCATTGATGATCCTACCACAATTACAACACTAGACCAATTAACTGATGTACTTCGTAAATTTAAAGCAGAGGACGCCAATGGCAATGGTGATTCCAGTGATGAGGTGCCGATTTCTCTAGCGCCTGGTGCGATTGGAATGTTCGAGCAACAAATGCTAGGTTCCTTTGGGATGGGAAATGGTGGTCTAAAGGCTGCCGGAATGAATCTATATTTAGACAAAAATGACGAGTTACAACTGACGCTCACAGATGAGAAGTTCAAAAATCTATGGTCATATTTTAATATGCTTTGGGAGGAAGAATTATTCCATTCACAAACATTCTCTGATATGGAATATGAAGAATGGGTAACAGAAGGCTCCCAAGACAAAGTCGGCCTTTTTTCATGGGCGAATCCTGACTACCTTGGAAGTACAGTTGCAGATGACTTTGTTGGGTTGCATGCCTTTGAAGGAGCGGATGGAGACAGAGTATTAAACTGGATTGACCACCCTGCACGTGGTACTACTCAATTTATGATTACGAAGGACAATCAAAGTCCTGAAGAAACGATCAAGTGGGTAGATTACTTCTATGGTGAGGAGGTTCTATCTTTGGTTTCTTTGGAATCGAAGGGGAAACATATGAAATGGTTGATGGTGTACCACTCTATAATGATGAAATTTTAAACTATGAAGGTGGTGTACAATTAGGCGCATTCCAATTTGTAGATAACGTGTACGGTGCATATTATCCATATCTTGAACCAGATCCAGTATGGCGTGCAAAAGCTAGAGGCTAGAAATTGATGACATATATAACGCAAATACTGAAGAAATTGAAACATTAGAACCAGAAACAATCCTACCTCAATTCCAAAGTACTGCGGAAGAAAGTGCCGAAATTTCTGCCATCATGACCGATGTCGGCACATATGTTGAGGAGATGCGTGCGAAGTTTGTAACGGGTACGGAGGATATCGAAACGGGTTGGGAAGAGTATGTAAATACCTTGAAAAGAATGGGTATTGAACGTTACTTAGAAATCAGACGTTCCCAATATGAAAGAATTCAATATCAATAATAAAAATGATAAGGGTAGGCGGGCTTATGATGAAAAAGACATGGAAGCTATATTTAATTCAACACTCTCATACTGATATTGGCTATACAGATCGCCAAGAGAAAATTGAAAGATATCATGTCGATTTTATTAAATCAGTTATTGATAGCTTAGACTCCATTGAAAATGCGCGAAAAAAGAATGGGAAGGCTATAAATGGACTTGTGAGAATTTTTGGCAAGTGGAGCAGTTTCTTGAAAACTGTAATGAAGAATACAGACAAAAACTTAAAAAGTATGTGAAGGCAGGGCTTATTGATATTTCTCTCACTTATTTAAATATGACGGAACTCGTTGATAATGACATCTTAGACCAAATGTTTCAAAAGGGAAGAAAGTATGCAGAGGCAAACCAACTTCCCTTAAATTCAGCGATGACGGCAGATATTAACGGTTTTTCTTGGGGTTATGCTGAAACGTTATTTAAAAATGGAATTGTTAACTTGTTTTCATGCGTGCATACGCATCATGGGATGTTTCCTTTATATAAAAAAACAAATTCCTTTTTGGTGGGAAACACCGAAAGGCCATAAGATTTTAGTTTGGAATGGGGATCATTATCATATGGGGAACCAATTTATGCTTATTCCAAATAGCTATCGAATAAATAAAGGTTCAGCAGTAGTGACAACTTCTGATCAAATGGATATTGCTGAACAACGAATCTTTACTTATTTGGAAAACCTAGAAGATGAAGGTTATCCATTTGATTTCATTCCTAACATGATTTCTGGAATTGGAACGGATAATTCGCCTCCTAATCCGCGCTTAATGGAAATGATTCATAAATGGAATGCGAAGCATGGTGAGCAAGTAGAAATTGAATTGATCACATTGAATGAGTTTTTTCAATTTTTGCGTAACCAAACGATTGATATTCCTACCTATTCAGGCGACTGGACCGACTGGTGGGCAGATGGAGTTGGCTCTACACCAGCACCAACAAAAATTTATCGTGATGCACAACGCAAATATCATTTATCGAAAAAAATTGGATCCGGAGGACAAGTTAGGAAAGTTGCAATTTATAAAAGAGGCTGAATATCAGCTAATGCTATACGCAGAACATACCTGGGGCTACAATTCTTCTGTAAGAGAACCGTGGAATACATTGGTGAATGATTTGGATTATCGGAAAGCTGCATATGCGACCAACGCAAATCGACTCATATCGAAAAATTTAGATGAAGTATTAAGCAATCTCGGAGAAGTTTCCCATCAAATAGACCGAGAACAGTTTTTTTAAGTTGTCAATCCTCATCATAATCAGGTGACTGATTATACATCTATTCAAATGAAGAATTGGGAGCATATTGATGGAGCTTATTTAGATAACGGTATTGAAGTGGTAGATTGTCAAACGAATGAAGTGCTAGATTCTCAGCTTACATCGATCTCTAGAGGGGACCAGATTGAGTTCGCTATTACGTTAGATCCTAGGGAAGAAAGAATAGTTAAATTGCGTAGAGGGAAAGCACCGAAAAAGAAAATGATCGTGAACCATGCCAGCGTGGAAGATTTAGCTCCATACCCAGGATATGAAGGAATTGCGAATACTCATAGTATCGAGACGGATGATTATAAACTAACGTTTAATCATATATCAGGAATTGAATCATTCGTTGATAAGCATAGTGGAAAGGAATTAATTCATCCAGATGCATCCTATGCACCGTTTGCTGGTGTTTATGAAAAAAACGCCGATTCAAACAGATGTTAGTACAGAAAGAAGATTGATGGGACTCAATCGCAAAGGAAGATTATCAGAGCGTCAAGAAGCAAGCTTGAAAAATATGAAAGTAGTAGAAGATGGAAAACTGTTTACATCGATAAAAATGGATTTCACATTGGCAGGAACGGAAATGTATAGTGTGATCCTAAAGGTGTATAAGGCTATGCCGAAAATTGGAATAAATGTGAGAATTCAAAAGCAACATGAGTGGGCTCCTGAAAATCTTTATATCCCACTTCCATTTAGTCTAGGGGAAGCCAGCGAGCTATTTGTCGAGAAGACAGGAAACGTATTCAGACCGGCGATTGATCAGTTGCCTGGTACTAATACCGAGTTCTACCTACTGCAGAATGGACTAGCATTTAAAGAAGAGGAACAAGCCCTACTCGTCGCGATTAAGGACACCCCATTAATCACTTTAGGAACATTGGATCATCATGAAATTGAATTGTGTAATGAAAACACTCATAAGAAAAACAAGGACCTCGTATACTCTTGGCCTATGAATAACTTTTGGGAAACAAACTTTAAAGTAGATTTATCCGGTTTCTATGAATTCGATTATCAGCTTTATTTCGTTTCAGAAAAGCAAAGTGCGGAGCAGCTACTCGAGAAGTGTCAAGAGTTAAACGAAGGATTAGTAACCTTTCCGGTTAACCCTGAATAAGGAAGAAGTCATCGATGAGAAGCTACATGTCGTTTTTAAGACACATTTAGACATTGGTTTATCGACTTAGGGATACGTACCTGTTTGACTACATTCCTCGAGCGTCGAAACCGGCGTAGCATTAACGGGAAAGTTTACACGACGACAGGTTCATGGTTAATTGACGACTATTTAAACCATGAACCTGTTTCCGCAAAAAAAACCCGTCTGATTGCGGCAATTCAGCGGGGACGATTAAACGGCATGGTTTGCCTGTTACGACACACATACCTAACTAATGGTCGTGAACTTTTCAAATAGGGTTTGTCGATTTCGCAAAAGCTTTGAAGAATTTTTTTTCAAAAGAAAACCATTGCAGTCAAAATCATACGATTCCCCGATTCCCGCTTGTACCCAAGTGAAAGATACGCCTCATGAATTTATCACACACTTAGAACAGGATGTATTAAAAGTTAAAGAAACAGAGGACTTACATTTGACAGAGCGAGAATTGCAAGAATGTGTTGTGGATTGAAAGTGGTTCACCATGAACGAGGAAAATCAATCGCTTCACTTGTTGAATCTAAATAAAGTTGTTTACTTCCGATACCTGGAAAACTGTATTCTTCCGTTTCTTAAAATGATCAAACGGAAAAATAGTTACTTATTTTTGAGCGTTTTTCAAATTTGACCATGAAATTTGTTTAAAAAAAGTTGTTTACTCTTATACATGTAAACACTTGAAATATCAATCTTTTTGGAACAGGAAACGACTTTATTGTCATTCAACATCACTTTCAAAGTTTCCATTGTCTTTAATTTAAGTACTAGCTTTATCTGATCAGAAATTGAAATAGATAAACACGATTAGGAGATTTTTATATTTAAAAGTACCGCACGTGCAAGATCTTTAAAAATTTTCTATCAGGAGTGAAGAAATTGGATAACAGGGTATCTATAATAGTTAACACTGGAAAGTCTCTACACATTTGTGTTTGGCTAACCTTAACATTTATTTTCTTAACCGCATGTTCAAATGAGGGTAGTGTTCAGGAAAATGTTGCAGAAGAAGTGAAAGATGACTCAGAAGAGTTAGAAACAAGAGATGCAGAGCATGATCCTGTGACGATTACGATTGGAGTTAGATATTTGCATGGCGAAGAAATTCAACGCTATATTGTCGAGCCGGTAGCAGAAAAATATCCTTGGATTACTGTGGAGACAATGGGGTTAGACTTTGATGCATTGCAAGAACTATTATTGGCTGATGAGATGCCAGATATATTGATTACAAATAATATCAATGGTATGCCACCATTTGAAGAATCTGGTTTATTTACATCCATTGAGGATTTGATAGAAAAACATGATATGGATTTGTCGCGATTCGAGCCCGAAACACTTGATGCAGTAAGGCTGTCTTCAGACAAAGATTACCTCGTAGGGCTTCCATATACGAGACAATTTATGTCCCTATATTATAATAAAGAAATATTTGATTTGTTTGGTGTTCCATATCCTGAAGATGGATTGACTTGGGATGAAGTGACAGAACTGGCTATTGAGTTAACAAGAGAATCAAATGGTGTTCAATATCGAGGGTTGGAGCCTAATGTGTCAGAAAGGTTAGCCGCGCAATTGTCATTACCATTTGTCGATCCAGAAACAAAACAATCAGCTGTCACTTCTGAAGGCTGGAGAAAAGTATTTAGACAATTGGAGACTATTTATACAATACCTGGTAATGAGCAAATAGCGCTTAAAGGAGTTGGAAACGCAGAATTTACTGGAGACCAGTCTTTGGCAATGTTCGTCGCAGTAAATGAAACACATGAAGATGGATTTATTGATAATGTCGATATGTGGGATATCGCACAAGTACCAGTGTGGGAAGAAGCTCCCACTGTTGGTGGTGGTATCGATGAACATATAATGTTATTATCGGCTACAAGTGAACATAGAGATGATGCATTTCGTGTGATGTCCACAGTAGTTTCTGATGAAGTGCAAATGGATATGTCGACACAAGGAAAACTCAGTGTATTGGCAAACCCAGAGATTCAAGAAGTGTTTGGAGGAGACACTTTCGTTTGGGAAGGCAAAAATATTGACTCTATTTTTAAGACAACCCCAGCTCCACCGTATCAGCTTCATTATATGATCGAGAAAGTATGATTGTGTTACAGGAAGCGTTAGAAAGTGTCGTCTTTGATGGTGTTGATGTGAATACTGCATTAATGAAAGCGGATGAAGAAATTAATAGTATCATTCAGAATATGGGAGGTTCAAATTAATAAAGCAAGTTCTAAATGAATGTTTCCAGGTGTATGAATCTACACATGATAAAAATGTAGCTTCTATGTTTCATCCTCTAGCCTCGTCTTAAGAACAATAGGTGGGACTCATATGTCAATCTTGATATGAGGAGATATTTGGAATTTGGCATGGATCGTAATGAATTTCTTCGTGTCGCGGCAGAGGAAGCAGAGATGGCGTAATTTAACATTGAAATCTCGAAACAAGAATATAAAAATCATGATGTTCGTGATTTCTTTGTAGTAAGCCTCAATTTTTTATCATAAAAAAAAGAGTGAATTAAGCAGGGAGGGAATTGAATCATGTCAACATTGAAGAAAAGTTGTGCATATAAGTTAATTGCTATTGATATGGATGGGACTTTATTAAATAGAAAACATGAAATTTCGGAAGAAAATCGAAAAGCAATTGCTGAGGCAGTGCAAAAAGGATTACATGTTGTTATAAGTACAGGACGTGGGGCCGAATCTGGTAAAGAATGTACAAAATCATTGCAGCTATCTTCTTACTTAGTTACTGTCAATGGGAGTGAGATTTGGGATCCTAAAGGAAATATTATTGAAAGGAATCCCCTGCAACATGACTTTATAAAATCAATGTGGGATTTACGAAATCAACATGGCACCAATTTTTGGGCAGTGACCTCAGATTCGGAATATCGAAAAGCTTTACCAAAAGATATTACAGAGCATCAATGGCTTAAATTTGGCTTTTCTGTACAAAATGAAGAGACGAGAGATGCTATCTTGAAGGAATTGAAAAAAAATGATCAATTAGAAATTAGTAATTCCAGTACACGCAATATTGAAGTAAATGCATTCGGTGTTAATAAAGCAAAGGGTTTAAAAAGAGTTTGTGAATGCATTGGAATTACGATGGATCAAGTAATTGCCATAGGTGATAGCTTAAATGATTTAGCGATGATTAAGGAGGCAGGTTGTGGCGTAGCATGGGCAATGCACAAGAGCTGGTGAAACAGTCGGCTGACTGGATAACAGAGACGAATGAAGCGGACGGAGTAGCCAAAGCAATTCGCTATTTGGTTTTGAATAAGAAGGCATCGTAAATTAGAGAGGTGTGTTAACAGCGATTAAAAACTCAGGATCGTATATTTGATGTTGTAAAAAGGGTAAAGGTAGCATCCGGCGATTTTGGCGCTATTTACTCTTAAAGGGGTACTCTGAGATACGTGCAAAATTGGACATAGGGGCTGTCGCAAAATGCATGATATGCAATTGATGACAGTTCCTTTTTCTATGATGGATCCTTATTTAGTTCTATCTCAAATGTTGGGTTAGCTTAAATCGCTACCGCGCTCCGCTTTGCGTGTTATTTTTTGCCAAATTGTGAGAAGACCCCAACATATATTGTAGAGCCTTTATTATAGAGCCAAAAAAAATGCAGACAAAAATACCCGTATCATTGATGACGATACGAGTCAATTCAAATTCTTATTAATTCGTTTAATTAAGCAAATCATTACGTAAGCTTTACGGTCGAAGGGAATTCAATGTCTCCTTGAATAGGCGATTTGTCTATTCGTTAGAAATAGTAGCTTAATCTTTAAAATACCAACCTTAATTTACTAATGACTGGCGTCTTGCTCGGCCTGAAGGGACAGTGCCTCCTGAAGAGCAATTTGCTTCGCCTCAATCACGCTTTTTGCTTTTTTTTACTTTTTGAACGATTCGTGCGGTCGTTGCTGTAACCATTTGTGTTGAGGCTGGCTTACTGCTGATTAAATAATCGCGCTGCTTTTGAAATTCGTCCAGAAACAGCTCAAGATTATTGGATTGCTTTGCTTGCGACCAAAGGGCAAGCCCCATTGCTGATGCCATCGTTATCGCCCGTGAGCCTTTTATTTTGAAGTATGTAATACTGTCTCTCACCTGTTCTATCGTTGTGAGTTTTTCGACTTTCGTTTTGTCATGTAGTAGCTGCTGAGCTATAATCTCGATATGATTATTTTTCCACGCAACGGAACAGGTGCTCATAAAAAAACCTCCTAAGGTGAACCAATTAATGTGTCTGCTAGTATTGTATCAGTCTTCTCTCCTTGTTGATAGGGGGAAATTGAAATAAAATAAAATAACGGACGTATACTTTCCATTCCATTTGGAAAGGGATTACAACTATCATATGTTCAGGAGTGATAAAAAAAATGAAAGTACTGGTCGTCGGAGCAAGTGGGGGAGTGGCACGAAACGTGGTAAGTCTGTTGGCTGAGCGTGGTCACGAACCTGTAGCCGTAGTTCGAAAACAGGAGCAAGAAGAGCAGCTGCGCCAACTCGGGGCAAGCGACGTTGTGATTGCTGATTTAGAGGAAGATATTAGCCACATTTTCACCGATCAGGATGCGGTTATTTTTGCAGCGGGCTCTGGAGGAAAGACGGGAGGAGATAAAACGATTCTCGTCGATATGTGGGGAGCGATGAAGGTAATTGACGGAGCGGTGGTCAATGGAATTGAACGCTTTATCATGTTAAGCTCGATCGGAACGGTTAACCCTGATAAGAGCGAGCGAATTCGCCATTATTTAGTTGCGAAAAAAAATAGCGGACGATTATTTAAAGCAATCAAAGCTCAATTATACGATCGTGCGCCCGGGCACGTTGACGAATGAGTCGCCGACGGGGAAAATCAAGCTTGAGCAAGAAATTTCGGTTCGCGACAATACGATTACGAGAGCCGATGTAGCCCACGTCCTCGTTGCCGCTCTGGAGCGAAAGAATACGTCCCATAAAACGTTTGAAATCTTAACGGCGAAGCAGACATTGAGAAGGCTCTGGATCAGCTGTAAGGTTCGCTTGACAGCGGAATCTCTCTTCCTATCTTTCCGATGTATCGCTTGCTTTAATGAGTTCTCTGCGCACCTGACGGTCGTTATGTATGCAGTTGACCGAATAGTCAAGCTCGCTTGCATTGGAGAGCGAGGACACCTGGCTGGTCGGTAGTTTAAATCAATACGCGTAAAAAGCGTTCTTTTTCGGACTGGAAAGGAGCGCTTTTTCGTGTTTTTTTTAGAGCCCAATTTACCGTAAATGAGACGAAACTAGGCAAGTAACTATACCAATTTCGCCACGAGAAAATAAGTTACCTATAGTTAGACATTTAACTATAGGTTTGGAGGGCTCACTATGACCGAAATGCAGATTACGCCGTGGGAAGTAGACGAAACCACTCAGAGCGATAACTTTGTTCCCGCTTATATTGAGGAAATGGCAACTGAGGTTATGACACATTATGATATGGAAGTGTCTGGGATGGAGGTGATTACGACAAAAGCTGATAAGGGGGGTTAATTTGGAAAATGACGACCGATCAAGGCCCTTTTAGCTTAAAAATCTTACACCGCAGACCGACGAGAAGCTTGTTTAGCCTTGGAGCGCAAGATTATTTAGTCCATGAAAAGCAGGCAAGGGTGCCACCGATTATTCGTACGAATTCCGGGGAAGGCTTTGTTGAAATGGGCGGTAAGCTTTGGTTTGTTGCAGAATGGATCGAGCCTTTGTATCCGGTTTCGAAGGATCTTGAAGGGGCGAAGGAGCTATGCTATGCATTGGGCGAGTTCCATCAATTATCGAAAGGGTATACCCCTCCGAAAGGGGCAGAAACGGCTTCAAGACTTTATCGCTGGCCGAAGACGTATGCGAAGGTGAAGCAAAAGATCGACTGGTTTAAAAATGTGGCAAGAGCTTACGATGAAATGCCTGCGAGTGCGACGATTCTTTCCGTTTCTGATATGTTCGAAGAGCAGGCCCAACAAGCGATTATTGGTCTAGAGGAATCAAATTATAAGCAGCTTATTGCGCGAGGTAATCAGGAATGGGGTCTCGTTCATCAGGATTATGGCTGGTCGAATGGTCAGATGGGGCCGGGAGGAATGTGGATTATTGATCTTGACGGAGTCGCCTACGATTTGCCAATCCGCGACCTGCGGAAGCTCATTGCGGGGACGATGGACGATCTCGGTACTTGGGATGTGACCTGGATGGATGGGATGCTAACGGCTTATCATGAGGCGAATCCAATCGAGGCCGATCTGTTTGATATTTTAATGGTGGATATGATGCTCCCTAATGAATTTTACAAAAATGTCAAGGAGCTCGTTTATGCTCCGGAGCTGTTTATGGATGCTGAACTGGACGCCCTTTGCACCCGAATTGTAGAAACAGATCAATCAAAGTGGCCGGCGTTAGAAGAAATAAAAAAATCACTGGAAAGGGGCGTCATCCTAAATGAAGACTCTGTTAATTTGTACTGAAAAGCTTCCAGTTCCACCAGTAAGAGGTGGGGCGATTCAGACGTATATTCACGGTATTTCTGACCTGCTCGCAAGAGAGCACGACGTAACGATTCTGGGGACGACCGATCCAACTTTGGAGGAAGACGAAGTCGTAGAAGGTATCCGCTATGTTCGGATTCCTGGTGGATTAGTCGAAACGTACAGGGAAGGAATCAGTAATTTCCTTGCTGACAACCATTTTGACCTGATTCATATTTTTAACCGGCCGCGCTATGTCTTAACTGTGAGGGAGATGGCCCCAGAGGCAAAAATCGTCCTCAGCATGCATAATGACATGTTTACGCCTGAAAAGATCGATCCTGAGGAAGCGACGGCAGCACTGGCTGAGCTCGAACGAATTGTTACCGTTAGTGATTATGTCGGTCAGGCCATTGTTGAACTGTTTCCGGAGGCCGAGTCACTAGTGCACACGATTTATTCCGGTGTCAACTTAAACCGTTTCGTTCCCCCGTCTTCAAGTGAAGCACAGCAAATGCGGAAGCAAATTCGTGCTGAACATGGACTTGAAAACAAGAAAGTCATTCTTTTTGCAGGAAGGCTATCTGTCAATAAGGGAGCTGATATTCTCGTTCAAGCGATTCCCGCTATTGCAGAAGAGCATTCGGATGCAGCGTTAGTAATTGTCGGAAGCAAATGGTTTAGTGAAGATCGTGTCAGCGACTACGTTGCTTATGTCCGTGCACTTGCGGCAAAACTGCCAATTCCTGTTATTAATACAGGCTTCGTCGATCCGACTGAAATTCAGAAATGGTTTGCGGCCGCAGATGTCTTTGTCTGTCCGTCACAATGGCAGGAGCCGTTAGCTCGCGTGCATTATGAGGCGATGGCCTCTGGCTTGCCGATTATCACAACGGCACGTGGAGGCAATGCGGAAGTCATTGTTGAAGGGGAAAACGGGATCGTGATCGCAAACCCGGAGGATCCGCAAGCCTTCGTTGAACCGCTGTCATATTTGCTCTCTAACCCCAGTCAAGCAAGGCGAATGGGAGAATACGGACGACTGATTGCTGAGGAAAAATACACGTGGGAACGAGTCGCCTCCGATGTCTTGACGGTCTGGCAGCAAACAGAACAGTCAAGGCAGAAGAGAGCGGGGCTTGCTGACGAGTTAGGCGATATCGACTTAGAATCGATTGCTTTAGGTGGACGCGATGACGACATCGATTTAGAGCAAATCGCTGCGGGCGATCGTGATGACGACATCCAAATAGATGAAAGTGAACTCGAGTCGCTCGTTACTGAACAGGACTCGAGAACGAAATTAAGAAAGCTTATTGTCATGCAGCTATCGAATAATAACGAGCTACTGGACACCTTGCTGATGGATGTCAAAAAGAGGGCGACGAAAAACCAGCAAGCGGAAATTTCGAAAATTATTGAGCAGACGATGGCTGACCTTGAAAAGAACATTCTTGAAAAAGAAGAGAAGGAGCTGGAGCCGGTCAAGCCAGAGAAAAAAATTCGAGTTCGCCAAAAATGATCATACAACCGTTAAGCTTTTTCACCTTACCCAATAGTTTTTAATGGAGCATTCAAAAAACGGAGCCGCTTTAGTTTTAGTTCTGCCTAAATCCAAGCGGCCGAAAAACAAACGAACGCGCTTTCGTTACTGGATTTTATTCCAATCGCGAATGTAATCAATTTCTTGCTGCAAGCCGGACAATAGCGAAGTTTGTGGCTCGTATTGGAGCAGCCTTCTTGCTTTTGCAATGTCTGCATGGGTATGCAACGGTTCTCCGTCCGCTTTCGGTTTGAAATGAATTCTCGCTTTTCGTTGCAGCAATTTTTCCAGCAGTGCGATCACTTCTGTAACAGAAGCCCGTTCTCTGCCACCGATATTTATCGTTTCTCCGGTCAGATTAGGTGCTCCAATAACGGATGCGATCGCTTTTACACAATCGTCAATATAAGTAAAGTCCCTCGTCTGATGGCCGTCTCCGTATACGGAGATGGCGCTATCAGAAAGAATGGAGGCTATGAAGCGGTGGAAAGCCATATCTGGTCGCTGGCGTGGGCCGTACACGGTAAAAAACCTTAATACGACAGTCGGTACGCCGAAGCTCTTCCGGTACACATGACAAAGGTGTTCCCCGGATAGCTTTGTCATGCCATAAGGAGAAAGCGGTTCAGGAAGTTCAGTCTCGACGACCTTTCCGCTTTTTTTCTCCATATACTGATGAAGTTGAAGCATACACGAACTGCTTCAAGGGAACGGTTTTAACGGCCTCCAGCAGTCGTTGAGTCCCAATAATGTTAAAGGCGACATACTCTCGGAAATCCTCTCCCCAGCTGGAGCGGACCCCTGGCATACCAGCGAGATGAAAAAGATAATCAACGTTTTTCAAAATCGGCTGCCAATTAATTGTGACAAGGTTTTTTTCAACTAGCGTAAAGCGAGGATGCTTTAATAAATGCTGGAGATTATGCGATTTCATTTCCTTAGGAGTTGGGCCGACAAATGAATCGATTCCAATGACATGCGCATCTTTTCGCAAAAGTAAATATTCAGCGAGCTTGGAGCCAATGAAGCCTGCTGCTCCAGTAATAACGATGTTCATGAGCGGGCCACCCCCACGTACTGTAAGCCATGTGCGGTCAATAATGAAGGCGACAGGCAATCACGGCAATCCATCACGATATTCGAACGCATTCGCCTTTTTACAGCCGACCAATCCGCATCAATAAACATGGGCCATTCGGTCGCGACAATTAAAGCTTCTGACCGATCAAGCGCCTCGTACATAGACGAATGGACGTAAGCTCGGGAACAGTGACCGAGGCAATCGGATCGTATACATGAACATCGCTTCCTGCTTCAGCAAGGCGTTTGGCCAAGGCGAGACTGCGAGACTCTCGAACGTCGTCTGTATTCGGCTTAAACGACAATCCCCAGACGGTTAGGCGCTTGTCTATTAATGAGCCAAGCGAATTCGTTAATTTTGCTAAATAGAGTTTAATTTGACTTTGATTGACTTGCTGAACAGCTTTCAACAAATAAGGCTCAACGTTTTTTTTGAATAGCTAAATGCTCGAGTGCAGCAATATCCTTTGGTAAGCAAGAGCCACCATAGCCAAGTCCGGCACGCAAGAAATGAGGACCGATTCTCGGATCGGTCGCTAAACCTGATGCAACAGTCGCAATATTGACTTGGTAGGCATCACAGATTTTCGCTAGCTCGTTCATAAACGAAATTTTCGTCGCTAAAAAGCCATTTGAGGCGTACTTAATCATTTCGGCCTCTGACCAGTTCGTGTCAAGATAGGTCGTCTCGATCGAACGATACAACTGCTTCAATTTTGAGGACGCATAATTGCTGCGGGCGCCAATGACAATTTTGTCGGGGTGAAGCATATCCTCAATCGCTGAACCTTCTCGCAAAAATTCGGGATTGGACACTACATCAAAAAGCTCAGCCGGTATTCCTTTGTTTAATAGCTGATGATGGACTTCTTCGTTCGTTCCGACTGGAACTGTACTTTTTATAACGATCACTTTATAGGAATCGATGAAAGCGGCTAAGCTATCGACCGCTTGGCGAAGTGCACATAAGTTGGGGCTGCCTAGTGAATCTGGTGGAGTTCCGACGGCAATAAAAACAACCGAGCTCTGTTTGATAGCATCCTTCATATCAGTTGTAAACGTTAAATGGCCGTTTTTAAGAGTTTTTAAAACGATTTCATCTAGCCCAGGCTCGGAAAAAGGAATCTCTCCTTTCCTGAGCAAATCGACCTTTTCTTTTTCTTGCTCTACACAGCTGACTTGATGGCCAAGATTTGCTAATACACTTGAAGTTGTAAGGCCTACATAGCCTGCTCCGATAACGCTGACATTCAATGCGGTTACCTCCTTGTCATTCCACATCTACGGTTTCATACGAATCTATCAGGGGCGTACCCCCTGTTTGCGAGATTTCCAAATAAGTAGACTAGAGATCCCGCTTTATTCCTTAGTGTTTCAACGGCCTGAAGCAAGTTCACTCCAGTGCAACGAATACCCGGATATGGGTGACGGCTGATGAAACGAGGGGAATACGTCTTTTCCCTGCATCGTAGTAGCCGAGCCGGCCAACAGCACGATAAAATAAAGTTGCTTTTGGTCGGATTCCTAATATCATATTAGCTGCATGTCAGACTTGTGAGACATGAACGGGTGTTGAAGAAAAAACTCACTCATGCCTATGAAAGGCTGCTCATTACTTCCACCTTGCGAGTGCTTTTATTTCGAAAGACAAGGAACGTAAGCGTATACCCTGAATAAAATAATGAGTAAATAGTCAGTTTTTATGTTGAAATTGAGGATGTTCTTTTCAATTATTTAAAGATGAAGGGGAGAAAAAAATGAAGGTGACAAAAGCAATTATCCCAGCAGCTGGCTATGGGACGAGAAGTCTCCCAATTACTAAAGTTGTGCCTAAGGAAATGTTCCCCATTTTAGGAAAACCGGCGATACATTATGTTGTTGAGGAGGCAGCCGCTGCGGGCATTGAGCAAGTACTTATCGTCATTTCCCGTGGGAAAAACATGATTCTCGATTACTTCGATCGATCCACGGAGCTAGAAAATTTTTTTAATAGAAAAGGGCAAAACAGAGCTTCTAAACAAGCTGGACCTGCCTAAGGTCACGATTCAGTATGTGCGACAGCCATTTGCAAACGGGCTAGGTGATGCCGTGCGGTATGGTGAGTCGTTTGTCAACGGGGAGCCCTTTGCTGTACTTTTGCCTGACGACCTTTTTATAGGGGAAACCGATTGTTTAACGCAATTAATGAAAGAGTACGAGAGTGCAGGCCGATCGATCATTGGACTGAAGAAAGTGCCAGCAGAAAAATTAAAACAATACGGGGTCATAAAAGGAAAACAAATCGCCACAGGCTTGCACGAAATCATCGATGTTGTGGAAAAGCCATTGAGCGCACCACCCTCTCATTTAGCGATCGTCGGTCGGTACGTGTTTGAACCGGAAATTGTTTCAATGTTACAAAGGGTGAAGCCGGGCGTGAATGGTGAGGTACAATTAACGGATGCGATTAAAAGCATGCTCAGAAAAAAAACGATGCTCGGGAAAGAAATTGACGGCGAGCGTTATGATATTGGGAGCGAGGAAGACTATCTAAATCTATTGAATCGAATGCAATGAATGGTTTACTTCACTCAAACAAGGCGACTTATTGAACTGTCGCTTTTTTTTGATCGGCAACGATGACGGTGCGAATCGTTATGACGATTAGCCTGATAGCCCTATGGTTTGGGATGTCCCATCCGAATAGAAGGAGTGAGGCAGGGGATTAGGGGGGACAAGCTGGTTTTTTTGAGGATGAAACCTAAATGCCCAGCCTGTGTTCATGCGCCTTCGCGAAAAGCAATAAGAATGAAGCAGTATTTCCTTATCGCTCGCTAATTGGTAAAAAGGATTGTAATTAATTGAAACATTTTTTTAAAATGAATACGTAAACGAAGTAGCGGAAAATACCAGAGAGGAGGGTTTGGAGCAAAATCCATCAGAGCAAGCTGTGTAAACGGAGCTAATTTGATAGAAGGAAGGGGGAGGAGAAAATGGTAGAAAGCATTCAGCAGTTATATTTAATTGGACTTATTACGGGGGCAGTATTGACGCTGATCTATATGCTGTTAAGTGACCTACTGGAAGGCATGTTTGAAGCCTTAGCAGACGGTATTTTTAATCCGACCCTAATACTATCGTTTTTGACGTTTATTTGCGCAAACGGCTATCTGATGGAGCTGATGACACCGCTGAATAGCATCTTGATTTTTGTTTTGTCCCTTGCCATAGCTTTTGTCCTAGTTACATTATTAAACGTTTTCGTACTAACCCCACTCTCCTCTGCCGAAGCTACTCTTGCTTATTCGGAGGAGGACTTAAAGGGACGGATTGGCGAAGTCATAACCTCGATTCCGGCAGACGGATTTGGAGAGGTATTGTTAAAGGGCTATGGTGGAAATATTGCAAAGTCGGCGGTTAGCTTGATGGAGACCCGATTGAACAAGGGACCGAAATTGTAGTTATTGATGTTGGAAATAACATTGTTCATGTTTCGAAAAGGGAGTCACTTGAACTCACATAATAAAAATGGAGGAGAAAGATGGAACCATTATTTATCGTCATTGCATTGGTTGTTGCTGTTCTCGTCATCCTGATTGCCGTTTTTGTATCTAAATATCGAACGGCTGGACCGGATGAGGCATTGATTGTCACAGGGAGCTATTTAGGCAACAAAAATGTCAATACTGACGCATCAGGTAATCGAATTAAGATTGTACGGGGCGGAGGTACATTCGTTTTGCCGGTCTTCCAGCAAGCAGAGCCTTTAAGCTTGCTTTCCAGTAAGCTAGATGTTCAAACGCCCGAGGTTTACACAGAGCAAGGGGTTCCAGTTATCGCAGACGGGACCGCAATTATTAAAATCGGCGGGTCGATTGGAGAAATCGCAACGGCAGCCGAGCAATTTCTCGGAAAAACGCGCGAAGACAGAGAGCAGGAAGCGAAGGAAGTATTAGAAGGTCATCTACGCTCCATTTTAGGCTCAATGACCGTGGAGGAAATTTATAAAAACCGCGAGCGCTTTTCACAGGAAGTACAAAAAGTGGCCTCGCAGGATCTCGCTAAAATGGGCCTTGTCATCGTTTCCTTTACGATTAAGGATTTACGAGACAACAATGGATACCTTGAATCACTCGGTAAGCGCGAATCGCTCAAGTACGTAGAGATGCTGATATCGCGACAGCGGAAGCAGAAAAAGAAACACGGATTAAGCAGGCGGAAGCAAACAAGGAAGCAAAGCGCTCCGAATTGGAGCGTTCGACCGAAATTGCTGAAGCAGAAAAAAACAAACCAGCTGAAGGTCGCTGAATACCGTACAGAACAGGATCGGGCTAAAGCTCGTGCCGACCAATCTTATCATTTGGAAGAAGCGCGAGCGAAGCAAGAAGTTACGGAGCAGCAAATGCAAGTCCAAATCATTGAGCGTCAGAAGCAAATTGAGTTGGAAGAAAAAGAGATTGCTAGACGTGAACGTCAGTACGATTCAGAAGTGAAGAAAAAGGCCGACGCCGATCGGTACGCTGTTGAGCAAGCCGCAGAAGCGATGAAGCGGAAGCAGCTCGCTGAGGCGGATGCGAATAAATACCGGGTGGAAGCGATGGCGAAAGCCGAAGCCGAAAAAGTACGCGTGGACGGTTTGGCAAAAGCGGAAGCCGAAAAGGCGCAAGGGGAAGCGGAGGCAGAAGTCATTCGCTTGAAAGGTCTTGCTGAAGCCGAAGCGAAGGAAAAGATTGCCGAAGCTTACGAAAAATACGGCCAGGCAGCTATGCTTGACATGATTTTGGAAATGCTGCCATCCTATGCGAAAGAGGTGGCGAGTCCGCTTGCCAATATTGATCAAATTACGGTTGTCGATACAGGCGGCAATGGAGAAAGCAGTGGAGCCAATAAAGTGACCGGCTACGCGACAGACTTAATGACTACTTTGCAAAGCTCATTGAAGGCATCGTCTGGCATCGATGTAAAAGAATTAATCGAAAACTTTTCAGGCAAAGCAAATGTTCGCCAGTCAATCGATCAGCTGACCGATGAGGTTCGTGAAAAAAAACAATCGGATAGCAATGAAGAAGAATAGTACAGAAAAAGCACTTCCCAGCGCTGGAAGTGCTTTAAATTTAACCCATAATTAATCCGCGATCGAGAAAGAAAAAGACAAAAATGGCAAGCAGGAAGCAATAGCCGGCAAAATAGCTAAGCTTGCTTTTGTTAAGGAGATTGATTAACCAAACAATCCCGAGCCAAGAGAAGATAAAGGTCGAAATAAAGGAAGCAATTAAACTGCCCATGCCGATCTCTTGAACGAGCATACCGCTGGCTAAATCACCGATCGCCAATAGTGAAGAACCGAGAATGACAGGGATCGAGAGCAAAAATGAGAAACGAACTGCCGTTTCGCGAGTCAACCCGAGAAAAAGGCCGGCAATCAAGGTGGAACCGGAACGGGAAATTCCTGGCATAAGGCTAACGTTTGTGCGAGCCCGACGACGATTGAGTCAAGGAAGGTCATGTCACCTGCGTTGCGCTTTCCATTCTGAAAGCCTCGTTCTATGATTAGCAAAAACAAGCCGGTAATCGCTAAAGCTATTGCAATAAAAGGTGGGGTTTTCAGGAAGTTGCCAACAAAATCTTCGAAAATGATCCCGAGTCCGCCGGTAATCACTGTTGCAACAACGATGTATAAAGCAAAATAAAAGGAAGGTTTCTCTTCAGTCGACCTGGACTTAAGAAACCGAAAAAAATCCTGTGATAATCGTCACTAAATCCTTGCGATAATAAATGACAACAGCTAAAAGTGAAGCAATGTGTAAAAAGATTTCAAATCCAAATCCCGGAAATTGATAGCCTAATAGAATTTGTGTAATCACGATATGAGCTGTACTGGAAATGGGCAAAAATTCCGATATTCCTTGCACAATTCCGAAGATAATTGCTTCTAGAATAGACATAGCTAGACCTCTCTTTTTATGTAATTAGCAACTGCTTCAGTTTAGCAAACTTTTACGGTTTCTGGAAGGGGATAGATAAAGAATGTACATTTTTTCATAAATCAACAACCGCATGTCAAGCTTGAAGCGAAGCATCAATGTTACTTGCTTTTCAGCAGGTTAAGGCCCTGCTGGCGTCTGATCATTCCTAGCTGGTAGAAATGGTGGAGAAGTAGTGCTAGCTTGCGTAGTTAAGCTTGAGCAGACACACTTTTTTTTCGAGTAGGTTCCTTGCCTAATCTAGCTAAACTTTCCTATAATATAATAAAGGATTCGATGGGAGAGTTAAACGATGAAAAAGAAGGCGACGCTGCTTGTATTGGCAGCAGCAATCGTTTTGGTTGCAGTGATTTTGATAAATAATGAACCGAGTGGCGGTATTGAAGAAGGGCAGCGGGCAGAGGATTTTACGCTACCGATGCATGAGCGGGATGAAGGCAGCTTAAGTGATTATAATGGAAATGTAATAATCTTGAATATGTGGGCTTCCTGGTGCAAGCCTTGTATCGATGAAATGCCGGATTTAATGGATCTTGAAGCAGATTATCAAGGTCAGGGGCTTTCAGTGCTTGCTGTTAATATGCAAACATTCGAGCGTACGTTAACGGATGCTCCCGAATTTATAGAGAAGCATCATATTACATTGCCGGTTTTTTTTGACGAGGAGGGCTTGCTCGCAGAGCGGTACCAGATCAAAGGTATGCCGACGACGTTTGTGCTCGAACGGGACGGCACGATTGCCCGTAAAATTGAAGGTGAAATCAATTACGAAATGTTGGAATCAATTGTGAAGCCGTTATTGGAGGAGGATTAGCATTAGGCTAATCCTTTTTACTTACAATAAATTCCCCTTCTCAATCATAGAATGAGCGAATACGTTAGTAGGGGCGTCATCTCATCAATTTAACCTTCATTCCTTCCAAATACATTATGAATCCGAGAGCGAAAGAAAATGGTTGTTTCCGGTAATACTAATGGTAACTGATTTTACGAGGTTTTAGGAAGTGAGAATATGCATGCAGAACTAGTAGCGACCGTAACAAACATACTAATGGAAGATGAACGAATTCAGCTGCTTGAAACCGATCAAGGTGCAAAACGGGCCTGCTTATATAAGCTGTTTCATCCGGCAGTTAAAGCCGGTGCCAAAGTCTTAATTAATGTGACTGCAGCTAAAAAAAGGTCTCGGTACGGGCGGTTGGGATTTTGTCAAAGCTGTCGTTGATGGCGATGCTCTTGGCGATGTCGAGCAGGAATCAGGTGGACATATTATGAAGCTACGCTATACTCCACTCCAGCATAGCGTATTAACTGTTGAAGAGCAGGAAAGTCCGTTTCATGCGAGCTTTCAACAGCCATTTTCAATGAATGGTACGCCTGTCCTATTAGCCGAGCTCCATAGCATGGTACCGCTTATTTTTTTTCTTGGCTCAGGAATGGAAGGAAAAGATAAAGGTTTGTGTCATTTTTGATGATCAAGCCGCCTTGCCTTTAACGGTAAGTGATCAGCTCAGGATACTCGCGAAGCAACCATTATTTCAATCGATTACAATCGGTCAAGCCTTTGGCGGGACGTATGAGTCGATTAATTTACAAACAGCCTTACAGTTTGCTACACAGGAGCTTCGTTCTGATTTGATCGTCATTAGTGTTGGACCTGGTGTCGTTGGAACCGGTACAGCGTTTGGATTCTCAGGGATTAGTCTTGCCAATTGGGCAAATGTTGTCGGTGCGTTAAAGGGAATACCGATCTGGGTGCCCCGTCTTTCGTTTGCAGATCAGCGCAAACGTCACCAAGGACTAAGCCACCATACGAAAACGGCTCTCTTTCAATTTACTTACGCCAGCAGTGTTCTACCATTACCGTATTTACATAAAGAGCAAAAAGCCTTGATCCAAAAGCAACTCGAGTTGTCCGATTCATTAGAGAAGCATCAAGTGAGGTGGGCGGAAGTCGATATGTGCACAGTGCAGTTGGAAAGGGCGCTTGTCAATTCCTCATTAGCGATCGAAACGATGGGACGCAATTATTCGGACGATCCAGTTTTTTTTCAAGGCGTAGCTGAAGCGACTCGGACGGCATTGTTTGATTTTAATTAAAGCCCAAGTAGAAAAGGCGATTATTTCAGTACACGAAGCTTGATTTACGAACGGAATATACTGCATCTCGCCATTCCTGTACTGTTTCATACGATTTCATTGCTTCCTTTAGCTTTGCCTTAATTTCCCATGCCTTTCCACACAGTGTAAGCCCTTGTTGATGAACATAAATAGTCAAGTTGTCTCCTCCTTAAAAACAAGATATGGTACACTTCTATGTAGGTTGTCCTGAAAAAAAGAACCCATATACTTGTTTGCACATTACGTAAGGACGTTAGAAGGAGTGGGGAGAAGTGAAGCATCTTATTGAACAAACGTTACGAACAACAGAAATTTATAAAGGCAAGATCATAGATTTGCAGCTGGATGAGGTCGAATTACCTAACGGGAAAACGAGTCAGCGTGAGCTCGTCAAACACCCCGGCGCTGTGGCGGTCATTCCCTTGACATCAGAAGGGAGGCTAGTCCTAGTCCGTCAATATCGCAAGGCGTTAGACAAAATCATCGTTGAAATTCCTGCCGGAAAGCTTGAGGAAAACGAGGAACGGATCAGCTGCGCTAAACGTGAGCTGGAGGAGGAAACAGGCTATGCAGCGAAGGAGCTCCGATTTGTTGCTTCCTTTTATACATCTCCAGGCTTTGCAAATGAAATTATTCATTTATATTTGGCCGAGCAGTTAACGAACGGAGAAGCGAACACAGACGAGGATGAGTTTCTTGATGTGGTAGAGGTGACATTGGATGAAGCTGAACAAATGGTGAAGGAGCAAAGCATTCATGATGCAAAAACGATGTATGCCGTTCAATATTTAAGAATGAGAGAGTTGGTTGGCGAGTGAGTATTAAGCAGGATGTGATTGCAGATTTACATATTCATATCGGTCGAACCGAATCCGGTGCCCCCGTGAAAATTACTGCGGCTCGTTCGCTTACGTTGGAGCGGGTTATCGATTTTGCTGCCAATCAAAAAGGCTTAATTTACTTGGTATTATTGATTGCCATGTTCCAGAGATTATTGCCGAGCTTGAGGAGTACATTAGAAATGGTGAGGCTTTTGAGCTGGAGGAGGGAGGTATTCGTTTCCGCGAGCTTACTTTGCTTCCGGGTACTGAAATGGAGCTGAATGATGTCCATTGCAAAGGACCTATCCATGTGCTTGCTTATTTCCCTACGCTAGCTGCGATCGCGGAGTTTAGCGAATGGCTCGCACCGCGGATGAAAAATCGTACGTTAAGCTCGCAACGAATTTATGAGCAAGCAACCACTGTTCAACAGAAAGTAAAGGAGCTAGGGGGTCTGTTTATTCCTGCCCATATTTTCACTCCTTTTAAAAGCTTGTTTGGCCGTGGAGTAGAGAATAGCCTAGAGGAAGTATTCGACCCAAAGCTCATCGACGCAATTGAAATCGGCTTAAGTGCTAATACGAGTATGGCTAATCAAATCGCAGAGCTTAGCCGCTATCCTTTTTTTTGACGAATTCCGATGCTCATTCCCTTGAGAAAATAGCCCGCGAATACCAGATCCTACGGATGAAAGAAGCCAACTTTACTGACTTTCATCTTGCGCTCCAAGGAAAAGAAGGTAGGGGTATCGCTGCGAATTATGGGCTCGATCCAAAGCTGGGTAAGTATTATCAAACAACGTGCGCAAGCTGCGGAGCTGCCATGCAAGAAGCGACATGTCTGTCTTGCGGGTCTACAAAGTCAATTAAAGGAGTAGCCGCGCGTGTGCGAGAGCTGTCAAGCTCTTATCAATCGCCGAAGCGTCCTCCTTATATTCATCAAGTGCCGCTCGAATTTATTCCGAAGCTTGGTCGCAAATCATTGCAAGCGCTAAGGGAGCATTTCGGAACCGATATGGTCATGCTTCATGAAGCGACAGAGCAGGAGTTAAAGCAAATCGTGAAGCCGGATATCGCGGCCGATATTATTGCTGCTCGCACCGGGAAGCTAGCGATTGAGGCAGGCGGTGGAGGGAAATACGGATTTGTCCGCAGCAAAAGCTGAAAAAAAATAATTTACCGATTTCGCGTCAATAAAAAAATCAAACTTTCTAGTAGAGTATTCTTTTCATCAAATGTCATAGATTCCCCCGCCGTCTCATAGAGTGAAGTAAGAGCAGGCGAGGAGGACATGACATGAGAAAATACGGTTTGCAAGAATTAATAGCAGCTCATTTGGACGAGAATCGAACATTGTACTGGTTTACGACAGTTTTGTTTTTCATTGGCATCATTTTTGGAGCAATTATCGTCAATAGCTTGAGTTTGACGCAAAAGCACGATTTATATATGTATTTGAACCAATTTTTTTGGACAAGTTTCCAAAGGAGAGTTTGCTCAGGCATCAGAAATTTTTAGCCAAAGCTTTATCCATTATGCCAAATATTTTGGCTTAATGTGGATTTTAGGGCTTTCGATTGTCGGTTTTCCGATTATTTTAATCCTCCTCTTTCTTAAGGGGGTCGTTGTTGGTTTCACTGTAGGTTTTCTTGTGAATCAAATGGGGATAACCGGCTTTTTTTTATCACTTGTCTCAATCATGCCACAGAACTTTATTCTCGTTCCGGCCTTTATTATTGCCGGAACAGTTAGTATCTCGTTTTGTATCAAGATGATCCGCCAGCAATTCATGCGGAGAAGCCATTTACCGATTTTCCCGCAATTTATGCGATATTCCTTGATGATTCTTTGCCTTGGAGCCGTTTTAGCGGTGGCGTCATTTTTTTGAGGCTTATATTTCTCCTACTTTCATGAAGCAAGTATTATCTATTATAATGGTTATTTAGAAGTAATTATTATAATTAAAGTAAATAGTAATTATTATTAATTGACACTGTTTTTTATCATGATTATAATAAAAGGAGGTTATATCCTGAAGAGGAGGAGGAAAAATGGAAAATCGTCTCGAACGGATCAAAAAGCAGCTGTCTTCGCAAAGCTATAAGCTAACGCCACAGCGTGAAGCAACTGTTCGGGTCCTTTTGGAACATGAAGAAGATCATTTGAGTGCAGAAGATGTTTACCTCCTCGTTAAAGAAAAAGCACCGGAAATCGGACTGGCTACCGTTTATCGTACATTAGAGCTTTTAGCTGAGCTAAAGGTTGTTGATAAAATTAATTTTGGTGATGGTGTTTCGCGCTTTGATTTACGGCAAGAAGGTGTCGCTCATTTCCACCATCATCTTGTTTGCATCGAGTGCGGAGCCGTTGATGAAATCCAGGAAGATTTGCTTGAAGATGTCGAAAAAATAGTTGAAAAAGAATGGAATTTCAAAATCAAGGATCACCGCTTGATATTTCATGGCATTTGCCATCGCTGTCATGGAGAGAAGTCATAACAAAACCTTTTCACTAAAGTGAAGAGGTTTTTGCTGCTTAACAACAGGATATGCTGTCGTTCTCAGCACCTTCTAGCATATTGACAGCGGTTCGAAGCTATAGAGCAAAGAAATTAGCAGGAAAACAAGGTTGTAGAGGTGCGAGCCGAACGGAGCGGTGTCAACCTCCGACGTCCAAGCGGGCCCGGACCTAACGTCGAAAGGGGCAGAGCCACAGCCAAATCTGCGAGATTCTATATGCATGTTCAGCCACGTTTGGTACAATGAAGCTGAATGCTTATTAATAGAGTAGAAACCGAGGAGTGATACAAATGAATGCGCTAACAGAATTGATCGAACGACTACACACACGCAAGCCTCTGCCTGCGCTTGTCCCGGATCGAGTATGGGATCATCAGCTGAGCGAACAAATTAGCTCTCTGTCCGAGGAGACAGCTGATCCGATTAGAAGTGGCCTGCTATTATGGAATGATGACCTCAACGCCTCCCACGACATTTCCCAGCAGCTCGGGAGTGCCGAGGGTAGCTACTGGCACGGAATCATGCATCGCAGAGAAGGAGATTTCTCTAATGCTAAGTATTGGTTTCAGACCGCCGGCACTCATCCGATCCATAGCGATCTATACGAAGAAGGTAAGCAAATCTGGCCTGAGCTGGCAAGCTGGGGAGCGTGGAAGCCAGCACAATTCGTCGATGAGGTGCAGGCCGCCTACGAAAGCGGCAAAGAGGATACGGCTAAAGGTCAATCCTTACGCGAATTGCAAGTGCTGGAAATGAGAAAGCTACTCGAATATTGCCTTGAGCGTAAGTAACCACGTTTTTTTAGCGAACCGAACTAACGCAGGATGAAGCAGAGACTCGACTTCACCCTGGGACCGTATCTACTTTTCAATTAGGCGCGAAAGCGGATCGCTTTCGCGCGGACGTTTTTTTTGAAAAGAAAGCCTTCCAAAATCGGAGCCAAATGGTAAACGGCCAAGGTTGCAACACGCACCCCGAATCCTTTTTTTCCTCCGACAATTGAAGTAAAAGGTGAAGGAGCTGGCATGTTTCTTATTGTTTAATAGATTCACGTCACCTAATATAAATTTTCATACACTCTTTTGTATGCTTCCTAAAGAATTCTACTCGAACGCAGCATATTCTTCGTAACGTATGCCCAACATCCTCATTTTAGTTTCGTTTTTAATATGCCTCTTCGGTGAGATCCTTTTTACATGAGTCAATTTCATAAATGCCTATTTTGAAAATAAATCCGAATATTATTAGTCGAATACACATGATTGTTCGCTATTTTAAATTGCAATTATAAGATTGGAACGGCAGGTGGTCGACTCCTGCGGGAGGAACGGCCCCGGTAAGACTAGGAGGGCTTTGCCCGGCGAAGGCTTACCAGCCGCCCGCGGAAAGCGACCACCTAGAGTGGAAATCAATGATCAAATGATCGTGTTCGGATCATACACTCAATCATTGAATAATGAAATTGATTTACATAAGTTAAAATTCTAGTACTATCGCCTTGCTTGGCTCTTTCGTTTTAAGCATTAGAATAAAGGCATGAAAATACGTCATTCTTCAGGTATATTCTCTGCTTATTTGGGCATAGCCTGTATTACGGTGCTTGTACCGAAACAGGAGCAGAAGGAGGCTGAAGGATGAAGACTTCGGTTGAAGTAGTCACCCAAACATTTAAAGTGTTTTTGCTGTTTATCGGATGCACAATCCTCTTTTATTATGGTATTCTATGGATACATGACCAGTACGAAAATTTTCATCGCTATGATGAGCCGATGGGAAAAGCGATGAAGGTTATGAAGGTGGAAGAAGACCCATTAGCTGATGGATGGGTTGCGCGGCTGTTGCAATTTTATCAGTCCGGCGAATAAAAACTAGTTTCCGTTAAGGGAGGAGCGAGTTCGGTTGGAGAGACAGGTAAAAGAATTTCTACATTATATCCTTGTGGAACGTGGGCTTGCCGAAAATACCATTCAATCCTACCGCCGTGATTTAACCCAATATACTAGCTATTTACGTCAAGTCGAGCAAGTTCAAAGCCTTGATGGGGTTAATCGTGAATCGATCGTCCAGTTCCTTTTTTTTCTTAAAGAAAACGGTAGGGCAGAAACAACGATAGCGCGAAGCATAGCTTCAATTCGTGCATTTCATCAATTTTTATTGCGAGAAAAACATTGTTCAAATGATCCGTCGGTCCATCTGGAAATCCCGAAAGCGGCGAAGAGGCTTCCAAAGATCCTGTCGATGGCGGAGGTTGAGGCATTGCTCGACACGCCAAAAGGTAATGAGCCGTTCGCTATTCGAAATCAAGCTATGCTTGAGGTTCTCTATGCAACAGGGATGCGGGTCTCTGAGCTCATAAATCTAACATTGACAGATACCCATTTGACGATGGGCTTTGTTCGCTGTGTCGGTAAAGGGAAGAAGGAACGAATTATTCCGTTAGGAGGGGCAGCTACTAAGGCAGTTGAGCGTTATTTGGAGCTCGCTCGACCGAACCTGTTAAAAAAAGGATCGGCATGAAACATTATTTGTCAATCATCATGGCAGACCTTTATCGAGACAAGGCTTTTGGAAAATTTTAAAGCAGCTCGCTCAACAAGCTAATATTCAAAAAGAACTCACCCCGCACACATTACGTCATTCATTTGCTACGCACCTACTCGAAAACGGTGCAGACTTACGCGCTGTGCAGGAAATGCTAGGACATGCTGATATTTCCACGACGCAAATTTATACCCATGTCACAAAAGCAAGGCTAAAAGACGTTTATTCCCTCTACCATCCTAGAGCATAGCCATTAACCATCGTATCGAGGCTATGCTTAGGACAAATAGTCAAGCGAGTAAAAGTAATATTAAAGCGAGTAAAAGTAATATTAAAGCGAGTAAAAGTAATATTAAAAGGTCAGACATCTGATCTCAAAGCGATAAATACTGTATGTTGCAGGTGTTTTTTTAGCGATATGCGAGAAATAAT